>NZ_DKXK01000031.1:0-18004 GCF_002492185.1 Lactococcus sp. UBA7128 | reverse complement strand
TAGGTTTATCTTTTAATTATATTCATTCTAATTCTAAGAAAAGCTGAAGGGGCGTACGCTGTTTTTAGAAAGGGGAGAAAAGTTTAGAATCATCACAGAAATCTTGTTATAGTTTAACATGCATAAAATAAGGGGAAAATAAAAATGAAAAAATATCAAATACTACACAAAGTGCTTTCTTTAAGAAGAATCCTTATGTTATCTGCAGTGATAGTGTTATTCACTCTTTTAGGTGCATTACCTATTAGAGGATTCGCAACAAATGGTGGAGCAGTTACAACAGCAGATAAAACTTATGCTTTTGATTACAAAACGCATATGCCTTGGGTAGGTGCTTCAAACAGCTTATTTAAAGCATCGTTTAATATTCCTTCACCTGGTACAAGTACGATTGATGGCGATCGTTATCAGGGGACACTCGCCTTTACTAAACTGCCCAATAGTGACTACCGCTTGCTTAATGTTCTTCCTTATCTGGATTCACCTACTTTTACTATTACGAATTCTGGTGGAGCTATCGCTGCATCTGGGGCTTATACATGGGACGAAGCCTTACAAGCTTGGGTTCTTCCTAATCCACTCATAGACAATACTTCTACCAGCATTGATACGAGTCAAGCATTGAATGGTACTGCGGGAATTAAAATCTACATGACCGGAGCTTCAACTGGTTTCATGCCTCTAAGTACACTCAAAAATGACTTCACATTGCTGGGAACAAGACCAGTCTTCTTACTGGGAGATATTGCTGGATTAACGCCTAATCTCGTACAAAATGTCCCCTTTAACTTATATCAGGAAAGGGCATATAATGGAGACCCTAATAAATGGCATGCGTTCAACTTTAATGTGCCCGCCTTAGTACAATATGAATATGATGGGCAAGTCAGGGGCTCTAACCCCGAGGATCAGCTTGGTTTAGTTCCAGGAGGCGCTGCTCATTTCGAATCTGAGGTGAATTTATCCTCCCCTCAGAAAATAACAGTGGATATGGTATGGCAGATAAGTAAAGATAAGGGATTATCCTTTGATGATATTCCTGAAAGTCTGACGAATTCAGAAGGCGATAAAGTCATCAAGAAAACACTCGATTTCATTTCTGATATTTCAGATGAAGGAAGTTTATATCGCTTAAAAATTACACCCATAGATTCAAAAAATAAGGAACCAATTTATACTGAGCCTGCTGTCTTGACGTTCAAAACCGAAAGTTTAAGTTTTAATATTCACTATGTTCTCAATGGTGGAAGCAATCATCCTGCTAATCCTCTAACATACACTTATGGTCGCGGCATAAGCAATTTTGAAGGCCCACAACGTGAAGGTTATATTTTTACAGGCTGGACAGATAAGGATGGAAACAGTATTGCCAACATTCCAACAGATGCGCAAGGTGATAAAACGCTCTATGCAAACTGGCAAGCAAGCAGCTATAAAATAAACTACGTTCTCAATGGTGGTGAAAATTCTGACAAAAATCCCAATACTTACATATATGGACAAGGTATCGCTCGCTTTGAAAAAGCTACGCGTCAGGGTTACACTTTCATAGGCTGGACAGATCAAAAAGGCGAAAAAATAGAAGCCATATCAGTGGAAGAACAAGGTGATAAAACGCTCTATGCCCATTGGGAAAAAGTAGCAGTTGTATCAAATGAAAATGAAGATACTAAAGCTGGCAAAGAATTCGAAAAAAATAAAGCATCTGACAGTATCAAGAAAAGCCAAAACTCCGCTACATCTGTATCTTCTGAGTCTAGAAAAGAGCTAGACAGTCTTCCACAGACGGGTGAAAAAGAAAGGTTTTCCCTTTATATTCTAGGCGTGATTATTCTTGTTGCTCTTTCCGCACCGCAAGTTAAAAAATATTTAACTAAATTGTAAATTCAAATAAAATGAAAGAGGCTGGGACAAAAGTCAAAAATAATGGAAAATCGCTCAATTACGGTCATTAAGAATGTCGTGATTGAGCGATTTTGATTTTTTAGTTTTGGACAAAAACAGTCAAATTTCGACTTTTGTCCCAGCCTCTTTTTTTACTGTCTTTCTCAAAAAGTTTCTAGTGTTTTAAATTTTTTTGAGTTGGTACACAACTTCTGAAATCTGAGTCACAATAGCTATAATTTTATTGTCCTCAGGGCTAATTTTTTAAGAGCTTGATAATTTATTTAGTCGTACTTTCATCAAGATTTCCTCGAAGTTCTTCCGCAATGATTATCACATGATTTGAAACAAGGCGCGTGCTTTAACGATTGAAAGTTTAATCACAGGTTTATAGATCAACGCTTCAGTTAACCCAACTCTCCCCGAGCTGTCAATAACAGTCTGTCTTTATCTTGAATATAAAGTCTACTCTATATATATATCATAATTAACCGTTCTCACCAGAAAAAGAAGAAATCCTGCTTGGAAAAGGAAATTACAGTTCTTTTGAGGGCGGGGAGGTGAGAAAGTTGGACATTGCAAAATATCTTTCTATAAATGCTTTATGCACCAACAAAATCATGACATAATGATATAATACGAAATATAAACGAAATATTTCAACCTGAGCACTTTGCCCATATTCTTGGAAGTATAGCACGGACAGTTTTATTTTTGATAAATTTTGTAATAGGCTTAGTACGGGTAAAGAACGGGATTTAGCGCTGTTTCATGGATTGTCTTAGCGTAAGATTTGATTAAGAACCCTCTTTTTTAAGAGTTGTAACGAAATAGAAATATTGACACTTTAATGTTAAAATAATATACTGTAAAGTATACGAAAAAAAGAAAACGTTTTCTTTATTTGTAAATAAACCATATAGGAGCTTCCCCATGCGTGCCCAGCTTATCCAAATGATAAAACAAAATCCCAAAATTGCTGCAATTAACAATAATAAAGATTTAGAAAGTGTGATTGAAGCAAATAACAAGGTGATTTTTGTTCTTTATGGAACGATTAATACAATTTCTGATATTGTTCACACATTAAAAGAAGCGGGGAAGATTGTCATCATCAATGTTGATTTTATTGAAGGGCTCTCGTCTAGAGAGGTGTCTGTTGACTTTATTTGTGAAACAACTCAAGCAGATGGAATTATAAGTTCTAAGGCTAAACTTGTCAAAGCAGCTTCTCTGAAAAATACCCTAGCGCTTCAGCGTGTCTTTGTCACAGATTCCAAATCATTCAGAACAATTCCAAAGCAACTGAAAAATTCTCAAGCAGATATTGTTGATGTTCAACCTGGTGCTGCACCCAAAGTTCTTAGATGGGTACAGGAATCGGTAGATGTTCCGATTATTGCGAGTGGCCTTGTTTGCGAAGAAGAAGATATTCAAAATGCACTTGAGGCTGGAGCCATCGGAGTTTCAAGTACAAATAGAGTGATTTGGTGTTAAAGTCAAAGCTAGAGTTAGGATACATATGATTAGATTTGAAAAGGTTAATAAAGTTTATGGGGAAAATCATGTTCTCAAAGATGTTTCATTGGAGATAAACACTGGCGAACTTATCTGTGTCATTGGTACAAGCGGAAGCGGGAAGACGACAATGACACGCATGATTAATCGAATGAATGAACCAACGAGTGGCATTATTCGTATCAATGGTGAAGATATCCAGCAACTCAACGAGGTGCAACTTCGCAGAAAAATTGGCTATGTCATCCAGAATATTGGACTTTTTCCACATATGACGATTCGCGAAAATATCATGTTGGTGCCTAAGCTGTTGAAGTGGACAAGTGAGCAAAAAAAGGGTGTCGCAGAGCATTTGATTGCTAAGGTGGACTTGCCCGTTGACTATCTTGAGCGGAAGCCAGAGAGTCTCTCAGGTGGGCAACAACAGCGAATAGGTGTTATTCGAGCACTTGCCGCTTCGCAAAACATCATTCTTATGGATGAACCTTTCGGAGCACTCGATCCTATCACGCGCAAATCTTTGCAGGACTTGGTAAAAAAATTGCACAGAGAAATGCAAAAAACGATTGTTTTGGTTACGCATGATATGGATGAAGCCTTGATGCTCGCGGACCGTATCATTGTGATGAAGCAAGGAGAAGTCATCCAGTTTGCTAAACCTGTCGATATTTTAGAAAAGCCTGCAAATGAGTTTGTGAAATCACTATTTTCATCAAGTCAAAAAACTGAAATCTCTACACTTTTTGCTGAAGAAATTATGGAAGAGCGCGTGATTTCGGTCACTATGAACAGTGCTGTTAGCGAAGCATTATCCCTAATGGCTGAGCACAAGAGGAGAACTGTAGCAGTTATTGATGAGAAAAATATTTTTAAGGGAAAAATTTCACGTGATTTTCTCGAACTTTTTTCTCCCTCAGAGAGAATAGATGAGGCGCTGCTGGATAAAGAAAATGCTTATGTTACAGTGGATACCACTTTTAGGGAACTGATAAAATATTTCAAGGATGAACGTGTTCGAGAACTTTTTGTTGTAGACAAGGAAATGCATCCCAAAGGACTTATCAGTCAACAAGTCTTTTTAGATGTTTTGTATAATCAATTCAGTTAAGGAATCGTATGAATCAATTTTTATCTGACTATGGACTACAGATTTTGTATAAGGTATGGGAGCACTTGTATATCTCTGCTCTTTCAGTGGGCTTAGGCGTCTTATTTGCAGTTCCTTTAGGAGCAGTTTTTTCCAAAGCTCAGCGGATAGCGCCATTAGTGATGAATGTGGTCGGTTTTTTACAAACCATTCCTTCACTCGCGCTCTTATCACTCATGTTGCCTATTTTTGGCGTTGGGAAACTCCCTGCGATTATCGCCCTCTTTCTTTACTCACTCTTGCCCATACTGAGAAATACTTTTGTTGGGATTAGCTCAGTGGACAAAAGCTATACTGATGCTGCGAAAGGTATGGGGATGTCAAGCCTTCAGATACTTCTCCAAGTAGAACTTCCCATGGCTCTAGGCATTATTATGGCTGGTATCCGTGTTTCAGTGGTCTACGTTATTTCTTGGACAACCTTGGCTGCTTACATTGGTGGCGGTGGCTTGGGAGACTTTGTTTTTAATGGTCTGACTCTTTACCGTATCGACCTCCTTTTGATGGGGGCCCTTCCCGTTACAGCTCTTGCTTTATCTATTGATCTACTAATGAAAGCCCTAGAGAATAAATTTACTCTAGAGAAAAGGAATATATAAAATGAAAAAACTAGCAGCTACAGGCATCCTCTTTGCCACACTTTTTGGTTTCTTGATTTACCGTAATTTTTCTGAGCATTCTTCTGATGTTATAACTGTTAATGGAGGTGTTACCTCTGAAAGCCAGATTATCGGGAATATGATTGTTCAACTCCTTGAACATGATACAGACTATAAGGTAAAGTTTCTCAATAATCTTGTCTCAGCCCAAGTTAATCATGTCGCCATGGAGCGGGGAGAGCTTGGTATTTCTTCCGTACGTTACACGGGGACGGATCTTGTGACAACATTGGGGAGAGAAACTGTAAAAGATGCAGACCAAGCGCTGGAAGTTGTTCAAAATGAGTTTTCCGAAAGGTTCAACCAAGAATGGTACCCAAGTTACGGTTTTGCAAATGAGTTTACTTTTATGGTGACCAAGGAGACAGCGGAAAAATACCAGCTCTCGAAAGTCAGTGATTTACAAAAACATGCTTCAAACTTGACTCTGGGTGTGGACTCCGGATGGTTTGAGCGAGAAGGAGATGGTTATCAAGCGTTTACAGAAGCCTATAACATGAGCTTTAAAAAAGTTTTTCCGATGCAGGTGGGACTGCTATATGATGCCTTAAATGCCGATAACTTTGACGTCATTGTGGGCTATTCCACTGATGGTCGTATCAGTAGTCATGAGCTCGTCATGCTTGAAGATGACCGTCAGTTTTTCCCGCCTTATACTTGTAGTCCTGTTGTTGATAAAGAACTTTATGAAAAATACCCTCAGCTTTCAAGTGTTCTTCGCAAATTAGAGGGAAAAATCAGTACAGAAACGATGCAGGAGCTGAATTACCAATCTGATGGAGAGCTTATTGAACCAGAAATTGTAGCACAACGTTTCTTAGAAAAACACAATTATTTTGAGGAGACATGATGTGGGCTTTTTTTGAAAACTGGTTTTCTTATATTACAACGAACAGTTCTTATCTTTTGGAGCAGCTTGGCACACATGCTTATCTCGCTCTGACAAGTGTTGCTTTTTGCATCATTATAGGCCTTCCCTTAGGAATAGCTATACATCTACATCGAAGATGGGAGGGCCTCGTAATGACTGTTATAAATACGGTTCAAACAGTTCCCTCAATGGCAATGCTAACACTCCTCCTTATATTTTTTGGGTTAGGAACTACAACTGTTGTTATTTTAGTTGTCTTATACTCTCTTCTTCCCATAGTTAAAAATACTTTTGCTGGTTTGAACAGTGTTAATGCTGTTTATTTAGATAGTGCAAAGGGCATGGGAATGACTCAAACTCAGATTCTCCTCATGGTTCAAATTCCATTAGCCCTGCCAGTTCTCTTAGTGGGTGTGAAAAATGCCCTCGTCTTAGCAGTGGGAACTACAACCATAGGTTCTTTCGTGGGTGCAGGAGGACTTGGAGATATTATATTGCGGGGAATTAACACTGTAGGTGGCACATCAATCATCTTGACGGGGGCTTTATTATGTGCATTGATAGCTTTTGGTTTTGAAGCGCTGATTAACTGGGTGGAAAAGCAACTGCAAAATTCCTTTTCTGGAACTAAAAAGAAAAAAATTTAAAATAATACTTTTCTGTTGACAAAAACGTAACATTGTTGTAAAATAATTCTTGTAAATAAAAGCGCTTTCAAAAAGGTGCGAATTTAATAATTTTTTGTTACTAAGAGAATGTAGAGAAAAGCAACACAAAAATAAAACGTTAACCGTCTTATTTTTGTGTTGCTTTTTTGATTTCTTTTGAGAGAGGAGTAGACATGACCCTTGTAAAGTCGAAAGGACCTTAATCATGACTTTAAATCACACAAATTAAATTTAAAACTTAAGGAGAACAAAGCTTTATGGATAAAGCATTCATAAAAAAATACGGGACACTCTTACTGCTTGCTGCTGGTGCAGGGATTATTTTCCAACTTCCCTACATCCGTGAAACATTCTATGTTCCGATTCAAGAAGCTATGAATCTGAGCAATGCTCAGATGGGAGAGCTTTCGGCTGGTTACGCTACTATGGCGACCATATCTTATTTTATTGGCGGGCTTGTAGCCGACAAGTTTTCAGCAAGAAAACTTTTGACATTTTCCTTCCTTGCGACAGCTGTCCTTGGATGGTGGTTTTCAACATTTCCCTCTTTTAACACCGCGCGTTTAATTTTCGTCTTAATGGGTGTCACAACGATTATCACCTATTGGTCGGCAGTGATTAAGGCAACACGTATGTTGGGAAGCAGTGAAGAGCAAGGACGCCTGTTTGGTCTGCAAGAAGGTCTTCGCGGGATGCTGAATTGGTTACTCGTGCTTGGGATGACGGCTGTGTTTGTAAGATTTGCAGATCAGGTTGTTGGTACACAGTGGGCGATTCGTGTTTGTGCTATTGCTGTAGGTATCATCGGAATTCTCAACTGGTTTGTTATTGAAGACACCAAGGCAGAAGAAAATTCAGAGTCTATCAAAGACGTTACACTGGGTATGTTTAAACAATTGGCTTTTCCAAGAGTTTGGTTGCTCGTCGCAATCGTCTTCTTTGGATATAGCTTGTACGGTATCTTTGGCTACGTAAATACGCTAGCGATTAATGTTTATGGCTTGTCAGCTGCTGGAGGCGCTACTCTAGGTGCATTCAGATATCTGATTCAAGCTTTTGGTGGTATTGCTGGTGGTTTTATTGCCGATAAGATTGGCTCTCGACTCAAAGTTTTAATCGCAGGTGCAACGCTCACGGGACTTTCTTATGACTTGTTTCTAGTATTGCCAGAGGATGTTGCCTTGTTGGGCGTGGTATTGGGTAACTTTGTCGGTGGTATGTTTGCGATTTACTTGATTCGTTCAGTCTACTTTGCAATCATCGATGATGCGGGCATCCCTGTTTCACGTACAGGACGTGTTTCAGGAATTGTCTCCGCTTTAGGTTTTTTACCAGATGTATTCATGTACACAATGATTGGTGGTTGGTTAGATAACAACCCAGGAAAATCTGGCTTTAATATGACCTTTATCTATGCTATCGCAATGGCTGTCGGCTGTATTGTGATGTCACTCATCCTCTCACGTGTTATCAAACGTGATAAGGATTTGCATAACGCTGTAGACACTGAAACAGTTGCTGCAGCAGCAGAATAAAATAAAAAAACAAAATTACAAATAAATAGAATGGAAGATTTATACCTTATGGAAACACAAGCACTCGTAAAAGAAAAAGAACTCATTGTCTCAGAACTCAAAGATATCGTCAGCGAAGGTCAAATTTTGACTGAACATGATGCCCTCTATGATGCGGGAGCAGACCGTTATCGTAAATATGAAAAAGCCAAAGGCAAGTTAAAAAATCCATTGCCGGCAGCCATTGTCTATCCAGAAAGCACTGATGAAGTCAAAGAACTGTTGATGTATGCTAATGAAAAAGATATCAACGTGATTCCACGTGCAGGTAAGACAGCGACAGAGGGTGGTTTAGAAAACTGGAAAGATCTAGCCATTGTTGTTGACGGCTCACGCATGGACAAGATTATCAAAATTGATCCCTACAACAATCAAGCAACAGTTCAAGCAGGTGTAAAACTGCAAGATCTTGAAGATGAGTTGAGAAAAATTGGATATACAACGGGTCACTCACCACAATCTAAGCCCGTTGCCATGTACGGCGGTTTAGTTTCTACTCGCTCCATTGGACAATTTTCTACACTTTATGGCGGGATTGAAGATATGGTCGTTGGTTTGGAATGTGTCTTCCCGAATGGCCACGTGTCACGTATTAAGAATGTGCCACGTCGTGCGGGTGGTCCAGATATTCGCCATATTGTTATTGGTAATGAAGGGACGCTTTGCTACATCACTGAAGTGACGATTAAAATCTTTAAGTATCAACCAGAAAACAATAAATTCTTTGGTTACTTAGTCAACGATGTTGATACAGGTGTTAAAGTGCTTCGTGAAGTAATGACAAACGGTTATCGTCCATCTGTTGCACGTACCTACTCAGAAGAAGATGCACGTCAACATTTCTATCATTTCTATGAAGACAAATGTGTTTTGATTTTCATGGCGGAAGGACCTAAAGGCATCGTTGAAGCGACTGGTCAAGGGATTGAAGAAGCTGTTGATAAATTCAAAGATGGCGTTTATAAACAAGTAGATAGCAAACTCATTGAAGATTGGTTCAATAATTTGAACTGGACGCAACAAACAATCGATGATGAAGTTCAAGGTATGATCGAACATGACCGCCACGATGGCTATACAACTGAAATTTCTGCAGATTGGGAGCACATTACTGATATTTATAATTCAGTAATCCACCGTATCAGGACAGAATTTGATCGTGCAGATGATATTACAATGCTTGGTGGTCACTCTTCTCACAGTTATATCAATGGCACAAACATGTACTTCGTATACAATTACGATATCAACTGTGTACCAGAAGATGAGTTGCGTGTTTATCACCATCCGATTCAAAAAATTATTGTTGAAGAAGCGATTAAATTTGGCGGTTCTATGTGTCACCATCACGGTATTGGGAAATACCGTAATGAATGGACCAAGGATGAGCACGAATCTGCCTTTTACATGCTCGAAGCACTGAAAGAAACCTTTGATCCAAAAGGTATTATGAGTTTTGGTAATATCTATCCTGTGCAAGAAGGCGTAAAATATCAAAAATAATTATCTGAAAAAGGCTGGATGAAATGAAAATTATTTGTCTTGTGAAATTTGTTCCAGAACCCAATAAAAAAACAAATTTTGAAGTAGACCGAACAACAGGTAACATGAAAAGAGAAAAGATGAAGGCAATTCTCAATCCCGAAGATGCTTCAGCCTTAGCTTATGCACTAAAAATGAAGGCAGAAAATCCAGAAATTCACATTGAAGTTCTCTCGATGGGACCAGAAAAGATAAGCGCTGCTCTGCAAAATTTAGTGCGATTAGGCGCAGATCGGGCGACTTTACTGAGTGACCGTGTCTATCAAGGCAGTGATTCCTTGGCTACAAGTATGGTTTTGGCAAGATATTTAAAAAAACAAAATTTTGATTATATTTTTTCTGGCACGCAGACAATAGATGGTGCAACAGGACATATCGGCCCTCAAGTTGCAGAGTTACTCCAGATAAATCAGTTTTCTGACGTGTTAAACGTGAAAGAAATCAATGCGGAAACAGTATTTTTTGATGCAGCCTTTGATCAAGAAGTGTTAAGCCTTCAAACTAAGACACCGTGTCTCTTAAGCATGAGCTTAGAACCGAGAATGAAACTTGGTTTTGTGCGTCTTGAGGACATGGAGAAGGATGTTGGTTCTCAGTTCCAAATATTAAGTAATGAAGAACTTCAACTTTCAGTAGACGAGGTGGGACGTAAGGGATCCCCAACATTTGTGAGAAAGGATATTGCTGTTGTTCATGAAAAGCGAGAAAGCCTCTATGTCAAAGCTGATGAGACAGGGATAGAAGAAGTTTATCAATTTTTGAAGGAATACGACTATGTTTAAGACTTTAATCTTTTTGGATAAAAACAATCTTGATAAGTGCTTGGCTTTGACCGCAGTTGCGCAGAAGCTCCGACAGGAAACAGAGGAAGTTGAAATCTATGGACTTGGCTTTGACTTGGGCTCAACCCAAGTAACAGGGATTGATAAGTTAATAGATATTGCTGGCGCAACAGTTAATCTCTATGATGCGAGGCAAGTGTCAGCTTTTCTTGCGGAAGTGCAGCAGCAATTTCAATTTGACTGTATTCTAATTTTGGCCAACAGTTTGGGCAAAATGCTTGCTCCCCGTTTGGCCATGAAATTAAAAACAGGTTTGACTGCTGAAATAACAGATGCGGCAATTTTAAAAGGAGAGCGGCACTTGATTCGTCCGGCTTTTCAAGGGAATCGCATGGCAAATATTGTGTGTCGTACAAGCCCTATCATGGCTAGTGTTCGTCCAGATGTTTTTCGAAAAAACGATTCGGACAAAATACCTGAAAAGCTAAGCATGCAAAGTTCTTGTAAAGAAAAGTCATCGCTTAAAGTCATCGCAAAGTCTCAATCAAATCCTCATGCCGATATTACAAAAAGTAAGGTTTTAATTTCCGGTGGTGGTGGTATTGAAAAAGAATTTGCTCTATTATCGGTACTTTCTGACACTTTAAATGGGGAGTTAGCTGCCTCGAAGAAACTTGTTGATGCAGGTGTTGCTCTTCGGGATATACAAGTGGGACAGTCAGGAAAAATTGTCAGCCCAGATCTTTATATGGCCTTTGGCATTCATGGGACAGTGCATCATGTTGCGGGGCTAAGGGATGTGAAACATATTATTTCGGTAAACACGAACAAACTTGCTCCCATATCAGCACTGTCAACCATAGTTGTTGAAGGTGATGCAGCTGATTTTGCTCAAAAATTAAACAAAAAAATAAAAGAAAACGCTTAGGGCGTGAAAGGAAATTAAAAATGGAAATCTCAGATTTTAAAATGGACATGTTCTCTATCAAAGGGAAAAATGCCATCATCACAGGCGGGAACACTGGTTTAGGACAGGCTTTCTCAACGGCTTTGGCTGAAGCTGGTGCAAATATCTTCATGGCTGGTGTTGACCCAGAAGATAAGGAATTTGCTCAAACACTTGAAGCGCGTGGTGTAAAGACATTTTATATGTTTGCTGACTTGACGAAAGAAGATACAGCGCGTGAAGTGGTTGAAAAATGTGTTGAAGTATTTGGTTCAATTGATATTTTGGTTAACTGTGCGGGTATCTGTCCTATTGATGACGTTTTGAGCTATGATGCCAAAAAATGGGACCCAACGATTGCGGTCAACTTGAATGCTGCCTTTTATATGAGTCATGAAGCAGCTAAATTCATGGTTCCTCAAAAGAGTGGTAAAATCATTAATATCGCTTCTCTCTTTTCATTCCTTGGCGGACAAGGAGCGCCTGCCTATGCCGCATCAAAACATGGTATTGTTGGACTGACGAAAGCATATTGTGACGAGTTGGCAATGCACAATATCCAAGTTAATGCAATCGCGCCAGGATATTTTAAAACTAAAGCAGCGGCAGCCTCTGTTGAAGATCCAGAGCGCAGCAAGTGGATTGTTGGACATACACCAGAAGGACGTTGGGGAGATGTGGCTGACTTGATGGGAGCTACAGTTTTCTTAGCATCAGAAGCTTCTCATTTTGTAAATGGTCACACGCTGGCAGTTGATGGTGGCTGGCTCGTACGCTAATCACAAATTGATTGATACAGTATTGAAAAATAAAATTGCAAGGCGTGTCAAAGTTACACCTCCTGCAATTTTTATTTCACTCTAGAAAGAAAAATAAAATGAAATATATTATTGGCATTGATTCTGGTTCGCAAAGTTCAAAAATAGCCATTTTTGATATCGAAGGGAATCTTATTGTTGAAGGAAAAGAAGAACTTCGTCCTATGAAGCTTGGTGAAAATACACTTGTTGAACACCCGGGTGATGACATCTGGGAATCCATCTGCGCCGCAAGTAAAAAAGCTATGGAAAAATTTCAATATGATTCCAAAGACATTATCGGCGTTGGTCTAGGCTCTATTCGCTGCTGCCGTGTCTTGATGAAAAAAGATGGCTCCCTTGCTGCTAATGTTATTTCTTGGATGGACAAGAGAACTTCAACGCCCTATCAACACGATGTTCCTGAGGCCGCATACGTAACTTCTACAGACGGTTATCTGACCCATCGCTTAACAGGTGAATTTAAGGATAATATAGGCAATAACTTTGGTCAATGGCCTGTGGATTATGAGACTTGGGATTGGAGCACCGACCCAGAAGTTTTAAAAACTTTTAACATTCCTCGTGAAATGTTACTGGAGGCCGTTCGTCCCGGTGATGTTTTGGGCAATATAACCGAAGAAGCAAGTAAGTTAACAGGCATTCAAGCTGGGATACCTGTAGTTGCCACAACATCAGACAAGGCGGTTGAAGGACTGGGTGCAGGACTTTTACATGAAGGTACGGCAGTCATTTCCTTGGGAACCTATATTACAGCTATGGTCGCATCAGATGAGATGGCACCTGTAGATGCTTCGGCTTATTGGGGGATCATGTCCTCCGTGCCTAAGAAATACATCCTCGAAAGTTACGGTATTCGCCGAGGAATGTGGACAGTGAGTTGGTTTAAAAATCTTTTGGGTCAAGAATTATCCTTGCGCTCAAATTATATGGACATCTCAGAAGAAGAGTATCTTAATATTAAGGCTGAAGAAGTTCCTGCAGGATCAGAAGGACTGATGACTATTTTGGATTGGTTAGCCAACCCATGGGAACCTTTCAAACGCGGGATTATGCTTGGTTTTAATGCGCATCATGATTATCGCTATATGTATCGCTCAATTTTGGAAGGCATTGCCTACACGATGAAAAATAACTGTGATGGCATGACAAAAGAGCTTGGAAAAAATCTCAAAGAAATTGTTATCGTAGGTGGTGGCTCAAATTCGGACCTGTTCATGCAAATTTTTGCGGATGTCTTTAATGTACCGGCTAAACGTAACGTAATTAATGGTTCTGCAGGTCTTGGCGCAGCCATCAATACTGCTGTTGGCTTGGGTGTTTATGCTGACTATGAACAAGCCGTTGAAAAAATGGTAAAAGTCAAAAATGTATTTACACCAAAAGCTGAAAATGTTGAGATTTATGAGAAATTGATCAAAGTTTATAAAGAACTTCCAAAATATACTGATGAAGTTTTGCAGATGACTTATGAAATACTTCACTCAGAGGGATAGTTTTCGCTCCCTCACTTTAAGATTCTGAATGACAAAATACAATGGTTATCAGCCGTTGTATTTTTAGCGTTGAATTTTTACTTTCGCGATTGTCAAAAAATCTTTTTGATAAATAAGAGGTTTTTTGATATCATTTTGTAAAGTATGAAATCTTTGAGAAGTGAATGATTTGGAATAGGAGTTGAAATGAAAAAAGAAAAAATTTTGTCAGGCTTGCTTTTGACAACATTAATCTTAGGACAAACAGTATCTGTATTTGCAACAGGTCAAGATATACTACAAAATCAAGTGCAAAATGAAGGTGCAGAGCGAATAGAACAAGATGATAATGCGCAAGCTGAGGAGGAAAAAGGTGTAGAAGCTGAAACAGAAAGTGCGGCAGCTGTTCCAAAAGTGAAAGAGGATGCAGAAGAGAGCCAGGCAGCAACAACAGAGGCAATCGAAACATTGTCCTATGCTGCTGGTACAGGGACTGAAACAGATCCCTATCAGATTGCAAATGAAATTCAGCTCAATCAGATTCGAAATGATTTACCGAATAGTGGTACAGAGGGAATCTATTATAAACTGACAGCCAGTTTTGCGCTCACGGCACCTTGGACACCAATAGGGGACAGTAGTGCGGGATATTTTAGAGGACATTTTGATGGAAATAATCAGACCATCAGTAATTTATCGGTAAATTCTACCTCTTATATAGGGCTTTTTGGAATTGCAGAGAATGGCAGTTTTACAAATCTTACGATTGAAGCTGCAGTTGTTTTAGGCTCAACAGAGCTTGGCATTTTAGCAGGACGCGCAACAGGTAGCCAAGTGACTAACGTTCATGTATCAGGCACTGTTACTGGTACAGATTCGGAAATCGGCGGTCTTATTGGCCTCAGTCGTGACACGAGGGTGACAGACAGCAGTGCAAATGTCACTGTCAGCGGAGCTGGAAGATATATTGGTGGCTTGATTGGACACAATCAAGAAGACCTTGCGCATCCGGGTGCTTCAACCATCACAAACACAGTTTCCTCAGGAAGTGTTCACGGCACCACAGTCATAGATCCTGGGGATAGTACATCTGGTTCTTTCCGTGTCGGCGGTCTTATCGGTTTTAATGAACGCGCGAATATTATTGGCAGTTCATCGAGCACAACTGTAAGTAATCTTGCTTTTGCGACAGGTGGCTTGATTGGTGAGAATATCAGTAGCCATGCTGGTGAAGGACTTGATAATAACCGTGGTCAAGTGCTTTACTCATCGGCTACTGGCAATGTAAGTGGGACAGGCCAAGGTACAGATCAACTTTCTGAGCGTGTCGGCGGCCTCATCGGACAAAATGGAGACATTGGTGGCAGTACAACAGGACGTGTCGGCGGTAATGTCATCGGGAGTAGCGCTACAGGCAGGGTTCCAAGTGCAGGACAACATGCTGGCGGTCTTATCGGTTTTAACGCTGCTGAAGGCAAAGTAGTAGAGAACAGTCACTATAGTTCAAGTAACTCCGTTGAAGGACTCAATGATGTTGGTGGCTTGATTGGGAACAATCGCTATGCAGATGTGAAAAATACAAGCGCATCAGCAGTGGTGTCTGCCTATGATACGTCGACTGCGCAGGACCAAGCAGATATTGCAGGGAAATATGCCGGAGGACTTATTGGACGTAATAGTGAGTCGCTTGTTGAACAAAGCAGAGCAACAGGTAGAGTCAGTGGACAAGACTATGTTGCAGGATTGATTGGAGCTACAGGTCCAGCATCTACCGGGTCTACTGAGCGGACGACTGTAAGCAATAGCTGGGCCTCAGGTGCTGTTACAGGACGTGGCAACTATATCGGTGGCTTGATTGGGCGTACAGCTCATACGACAACGATGAACAACTTTGCGACAGGGAATGTCGGAGCACCAACTTCTGGCAGTTACGAAGAAGGCTATCAAGTTGGTGGCTTGGTCGGTCAAGCGGGGACAGGTTCTATCTTGGAGCAAAACTATGCAACTGGAAATGTCACCGCCCAAAGTCAGGTTGGCGGTTTGATTGGTCGCTTGGAGAACTCCACCCTTTCACGTAACTGGGCAAAAGGGAATGTAATGGCTGCCAATAATGCTGGTGGTCTCATCGGTAACTCCTATGGTTCTACACAGCTTAGCCAAGTCAACGATGCGTACGCCATTGGTAATGTTACAGCAACAGGAAACAATGTCGGTGGTTTGATCGGTTCAATGTCACCAACCTCTTTTTCTCCAGGCAGCTACGGTACGACCGTCGTCAATGCCTATGCTTCAGGTGATGTGACAGGTGCTTCCAATGTTGGCGGCCTTATTGGTGGCTCAGACTTTGCAGCGACTCTCAGCAATGCTGTAGCTATAGGTCAAGTAACCGGTACAGGGGAAGTCGGTGGAGTTGCCGGCAATGCAAGTCATATCAAGATGTCCGATGTCTATCGTTGGGATTACATGAAAGTCAATGGTGAGGTTCTAGACCGTCACATCAATAATGCTGGTGAAAAAGACGGCGGTCTAGCTTCTGCACGTGAGTTGCGCATGGAAAATTCCTATGCTAACTTAACTTGGGCCATGGGAACAGCTTGGAAGTGGTCGACTGTTTCAAGGAATCCTGAACAAGTCGCTAGTTCTATCCAGCACTGGCCTGTTCTTGGCTTTGGTCCAGAGGAGGACACATTCCCGCACTACAGCATCGCTGGTACAGATAAAGAGACAAAAATGTACGATGGAGAGGAAGTTGTCCGAGACAGCAAGAGTTTATTTACCGCTGAGTACGCACAGATCAACGAGTTTGACTATAGCCTGAATGGGCAACCCTTAAACCTTGAAAACAACTTGGTTCTGGCAGATGACGTGGCTCTACATGAAATTCGGGCTATCTCCAAACTCACACCTCTGCAAACTTCTACAGGACATCGCCAAGATTCAGGAAACTTCCCCGGGAGACTGACTGCACAGGCAGACTATGAGATTACGCCTCGTCCCTTACTTTATACGGGTAAAGTTTGGCTAGAGCGCCAGTATAACGGTCAAGCAAGGATGAATTTACAAAATTCTCGACTGACTTCTGAAGATTGGACAGCCCTAGCCTTTGACCATGGAGTGACACGTGCAGAAATGCCGGGAGTTATCTCAGGCGATGAAGTGAGACTTAATGCCAATACAGATTTCCAACATCTGCTGTCAGGCAATCATAGTCTGGATGGGGTAAATGCCAGCGCGGAAGTTGGTGAAGGTGTCTTGATTCATGACTTGACACCAGAACAAATGGCACAAATCTTTAGTTTAGCGGGTGCGGATGCGCATAACTACAGGTTGAGAACCTTAGATAATGTAAATACACGTGTGACAGCCAAAGATGAGAAAGTCCCAGAAAGCAGTGAAAGAAAACCAACAGAAAGTTTACCAGCAACAGGTGAGGCAGTAAATATCGTCTTCCTAGCTCTTGGTTTTGCTGCTGTGTTCACTGCGATGATGCTCTGGTTCAAACATCGTTTGGCACAAAGAAAATAGTTGAGCATTCTTGCCTCTGAAAATTGTTCTAGAGGCTCAAGCGTAAAGCTTTGGTTTAATCATGTGCCGCGTACCTAAAATGAAATACCAGCCTGACTCAATCTAACACTATATTGAAAGAGAAGTTCACGTTTTTTAACGTGAATTTTTTGCTTGTGGAACATATTCTAATTTGTTAGAATTTCATATATAATTCTGGTTTGTTCTGGATTTTTCAGGGATAAACTTAGGTTTAAGAGAGGAGATTTTAATGAAAAAAGCTAGTTTATATTTGGGTATCGCTATATGTCTTCTTAACGGTTATTTTTCGAATGGTTTTTTATCGCTGCTCTTATCCATCATCGGAATTGCTCTGGTAATGTATGGTGCCGACGAATTTTAGTTGAGCATTCGCTGAAAAGAAATGTGGGGTAGCTTTAAAGAATCATGATAGGCATACTAAACAGTTCTTGTAAACTTTCTTGCCTTTTCCTTGTTGGCGTCAGATGGAGTAGATCTGATGCTTTTTTGAGTCGATAAGATTACTGAACGCCTATTTTTTCTCATCAAACACTCATTTCATTTGACCTTTTTTTATACTATAGACTCAGAAAGT
>NZ_DKXK01000065.1:0-3104 GCF_002492185.1 Lactococcus sp. UBA7128 | reverse complement strand
CTACTTTTATAGTATAGCTCCAACTTATTCAGAATCAAAAGGTACAAAAGGTGAAAAGGAGATGATGAAAGCTGCCGAAGAAGCAGTTAACATCTATGATAATGCCTTTGAAAATAACATTCGTGAGCTGTCTCAAGCAGAGCTTGACTACCAACAAGATATTCAGATGGTTCAATTTAAAAATTATAGAGAAGCAATTTATGCAGCTTATCCAGATTTGATAGGAGATTCTGGTTTTCTTGAAGCAAATCATGAGCGTATCATGATATTGAGAAATGTAGAAAATGACAAGCTGAATAAAATATTTTCAGAATCAACTACGCTAGCTGAGTTCAAAACCCACACTATGCAAGCATTAGATGAGGAAGAAAAAGAACAATACATGGCGGACGAGATTTATGCAAAATACACAGTAGATGGTGATATTTGTAACATAAAGGAAGAGTATTTTACAGAGTACCTTCCAAATTTAAAAAAATCTGAAGCCCCTGAAAATGTTTTAAGTTACGACAACAAGAATCATGGTACATCTGAAAAGTTGATTCAAGGACGAGGCTTTGAAAATATGACATCGAAAAATAATGATTTTGATGACGACTTTGACCTAGATGATGATTGGGATTTGGAACCATAGTATTTAATCACATCACATTTCATCACAACATAAATATCAACAATTAATAAGGAGACATTATGGAAAATACAAACACAACCTCAAAATCATTTAAATTTAATGCCTTTTGGCTCAACCTATTAATCCTCTATCGTGAGCTTTATCAATCCTACTATAGAGTTTTTATCCCTGCCACTCTTCTTTCCCTGCTTTTACCACTACTTAAATCATCGTCACAATTTATAGATGGAATCAAAAGTATTGAAGCAGTACTGATCCCCTTCAGTCTAATCTATCTTATTTTGATTGTGACATTTAAAATAGCCATTGATAATTTTTTTAGAGAAAATTTTTTAAATTATTTTCTCAACTTTGTCATCCGTCATCGAAAAAAGCTAGTATTATTACTCTTTCTTGGAGGGTTTCATGGGCTTTCCGAGTTAACACTTTCTTTATCTGGAAAGAAATTTGACGAGTTGGCTCTAAATATACTGAATGCAGGACTAACCTTCTTCCTTCTGGATTACTTTATCTTAGAAACTGAAGATAGCATATCTGATGTTGTCTTTAATAAATCACACGCTTTCAACTCTGATCAACCTACACTTGCTTTAACTTCACTTGGAAAAGAAAAAATTTCTGTGTTGACACTCCAAAAACAATATGATTTGCCCAATCAAATTACAAAAGGGAATATTGAACTGCATTTAAAAGGGGTGTTTACTCCAGTTCGACGTCACTTTATTCGACTTTCAAATTCTGAGGAAAAACTTCTTAATTCATACTATACCCATCACCTCTTCAAACTTCACAAAATTATTCAATTCTTTAATGCTGCAATTCTCACTTTAAAAGAAAAAAGTCTGAAACGAGCAAAAGGAGATTATTTTGAAAAACAAAACACAATGTCGCTAAAACAAAAGACCAGATATACTTTCATTTTAAATATTAGTGTCATCCTTTTATTTTTCATTCTTAAAACATGGCTTACAAAATAACAGCGGAGGAATTATAAATTGAATAGAAATGAACTTATACAAATACAACACGATTTTATTTCTACATTTCAAACTTTAACACGTGAAGAAAAACTTGAATTTTTGAATTTCAATCGTTATCATCATAAACGACCTATTCAAGACATTATCTCAATCTTTATACAGTACCCCGATGCTCGTTATCTGGGTACTTTTGAATTTTGGAAGAATTACAGCAAAGAATCGAGTGTTCAATTTGGCCAAAAAGTTGCCGTTAAACTTTATGACAAACAAGGCCGACTTTCTGAACAACTCTTTGACATCGCACAAACCACACTCCATAGCTTACCTAAAATTCATGATACTGTCCTTTCTGACCGTGTATTAACCAACTCTCTTGCGGAACTTACAGGAAATGACTACTTTATTGGTGAAGAAAATCATGGCCAATACTTTGATAGTATCTCGGATTATATTAAGCAATATATTGAAGAAAAAGTTCCAAAAGAAGCCCTTAAACACTATTCTCAAAAACAACAAGAATTAGCTCTGATTCTTGCAAAATATAATATTTGTGAAGAGTTTGGAGCTTTTTTAGATGAAAGTAATCGCTATGAGTCTTTCCTAGACAATATTGGTAGATCAATTGATAAACTCGATTCTGATGATAACCTATTACGTATTTTCGCACTCGGAAATAATTATTCTAAAGAGCTCTCTCTACAAGTTCACAATTTATATAAAGAGGTTGAGAAACGAACAGATCGTCTCATTAAAGAACAAAGAAGTTTGAATGAAAAGATTGATGCACTTGGTAGCAACCTATCTTTTGAACAACTTGATACTCTAGAGCAAGAAATTTCTTCTCTAGAGGAAGTTTTTTCTTCGAATTCTAGGGAACAAGAGCTTGAAGGAGAAGTCTCTGTATCAGATAGACAATTATCTGAAAAACAAGACTTAAAAGCGTTTGAAAGTGCAATGTCTGATGGCATTTATGACTTTATTGCCAGGGATTCTGATTTATTTATGGAAGTGATGCCCGAACCATTCGGAGATATAAGCGTTGATGCTTCTACTCACCAGGATAAAATCATCGTTTACCGTGTGAATATGGAAACTGAACGACTCTATAAGTGGCTTGAAATGGAAAAAAGAACAGGAGCTCTAGTCTTTAAAACTTCAACTGTTGACAAACTAACGGAAGCACAAAAGACCGAATTACTGAAATTTATCAAACGTGAGTACGATAAACTTACAGCTTTGAAAGAAGAGAACAAACAACATTCCAATCAAACAAAAAAAGAGAGTGAAGGCTATGTGGAGTATAATTTAAGTGATTTTCCCTATAAGGTAGGCGATTTTCTTAGTCATAAATGGACTGACCCTTCAAAACACACACATCACCAAATTTTTAGAGTCGTAAGACTTGCGGATGAAAAAACTAGTCACGTACTTTTAGATGAAATTGAAAGTACAGATGGGAAAGCTTATGGACTAATGTCAAATAATTAGAC
>NZ_DKXK01000073.1:29329-36351 GCF_002492185.1 Lactococcus sp. UBA7128 | reverse complement strand
TATTAATATACTAAAATACTAAAATACCAAAATACCAAAATACCAAAATATACCTTATATATAGAGAAAATACTCCTACTTCCTACCGACACCCTTTGAAACCTTATAATTACTGGTTTTATAGAGGTAGTAGTGTTGGTAGGGAGTGGGAACAATATCAGGATTAAAGGGCAAGGGGGTGGGTAATTGAAAGGAAAATAGAAATGACTGAATTTGAAAAAAATTCTTGAAGAAATGAGCGCATTAAACCAGAACTTAGAAGAAATCTCTACCGCTATGCAATATATGGCAGAAATTAGTATAGATGACTATGGGAACGTGAGAATAGGCAGGCGCTTATAGATGTCAGCAACCTCAGAAAACCACATATTTTTAGCAACTTGTCAAAACCTGTCATTTGCGAGGACTTAACAAAAGTTAACATTTAGCGCACTTAGCAAATTAAAAAAATTAGAAAAAAGGAAATTACACCAATGGAACTTACAGACCTAACCCAAGAACAGAAAGACAAACTCTATTTGAAAATAATCGATGCAGTGAAATCTGGTGGAGCTGACAAGGAGGTCATGGAGTTGATACTTGCAGAACATCCCAAACTTGTATACATCAAAGAGCAAGATTACAAGGACTTTCTAATAACAGAAAGTGAATATTTGAAGCAACGGCTAGAGCAAACACGAGCAAAAACGGAGCAATTAGAGGCAGAATATTCAGCGCTTAAAGCCCACTATGAAAAAAGCGTTTCAAAGATTGCTCAACGTCTCCGAATGGACCAACAAGAAGCCCATAGCTTCATGGATTGGCTTTATTCACACAATCCTAATCCGCTAGTTATTGGATTACGTCCAATCCTAGAAATCATCAGCATCTACTGGCGACTGTTCAAAAGAAAAAAATACATCGCTAAAGTGGAGGAATAACCATAGACAAGATAATTAGAGTCTGTGACTTCATCACAGGCATACCAAGTCGAGGGCTGGAACAACTCGCTGAGGAGTTCCAGCCATTGCCACAGAAACAGATAGACAAGCGCGATCCACTCAATGCCGATAACTCTTTCTTGGGCTTTAGAGCAAGACCTTTACAACGCAAGAATGGAGTTCGATATGAGGGTGAGACAGAGGGAGGAGAGGTAAAACTTTTCGAATAAATAGGCTGTTTTAATGATTTTTATTAAAGGGCTATAAATACAGTGAGCAAAAGGAGTTACAGCTTGTTAAGCGACTTCCGATTATACTATATACTTACCATAAGAAAGAGAGCAGATATGAGAGTGAGAGAACCTACACATATTGAAGAACACCAAAAATAATAGAAAAATGGAGAAAACATAAATGAATGACTTTGAACAAATTGAGAATCACTTTTCAGCATTGAAAACAGAAAACCAAACAGCTATTCAAGTAGCAACGGATAATATCCTAAAAGCTGAGCAAGCTCAAACCAAAGCAGATAAAGCCTTACTTGCTGCCGAGGAAGTGGTGGACGTTGCGGCTTACAACAAAGCTAAGGATGAAATCTGGTCTGCTAAGCACGCAAAAGAATTGTATCAAAAGCAAAAGAGCAAACTCGAAAACGAGATGCTTGTCGGTAAAGATGAATACACTTCTATGCTGAACGTTATCAAAGAGACCGCGGACAACATGCAAGAGGAATTGAATGTAAAAGCTGCTGCCCTAGTTGCCGAGCTGCAATCACTTGCAGGCCAATCGCGATCAGTTACCTCAAAGGCAAATGAACTCATGCACACAGTGCAGTACGATCTTTACAAAGATCAAGCAGGCTTTATCACGAAGAATGGTCGGCGCTTCACTCAACCCAAAGAGTACAAGCCAAATGAAACGGTACATCAGTTTTATAAAGCCAAAATTAAACTATCCTATCTTGGCAAACGTAATGGCGAGACCGAGAACGATAGTAACAATAAATACTGGGGGTAATTATTATGGCAACATCACTTAAACAGAATCAAGATGGGTCAGTTGAAATTAATATCCCTGTCCTATTTAAAAATGCAGAAGCTGAGCGCAAGGAGCGCGAGACAAAGCAGACTGAAAGCATGCACAATCACTTCAAAAAACTCAGTGATAAGCACACAAAAGAACGGTCTGATGTAATTGAACTATCACGAAAAGCCTTTGAATCTGAGCGCAAGGAAGCCGAG
Source organism: Lactococcus sp. UBA7128 (assembly GCF_002492185.1). Lineage (NCBI taxonomy): Bacteria > Bacillati > Bacillota > Bacilli > Lactobacillales > Streptococcaceae > Lactococcus > Lactococcus sp. UBA7128. Next base: position 34,187 of record NZ_DKXK01000073.1, on the reverse strand, counting down.
GTCAAGCGAGCCGAGGAGATGGCACTTGAGAAGCAGCGAATGACTGCTGAGATTGAAGCCAAGTATAATGACCAAGGCGTTAAGTCTGAGGCTGAGAAAATCAGAGACGCAGCTTATCGCAAACTGCTTACAGGTTCAACCGATCCAGTTCCAGAGTCTGAATCGTATGAGACTAACAAAGATAAGGCTTATCGCAACTTTACAGAAAATCTTTTTAAAAAATAATTATTAAAAAAATATTTTTGTTAAGCATTCAAAAAATGGCACGTTAAAAATCTTGAAACCGACTCAGAAAAAACAAAAAGAGGGGGGGATACCACCCTCCCCTGGGATGAGCCCGAGCTTCACGCCGTCACTGTACATTTTTTCTCATGCGTGTGTTTAACATTAACAAAGGAGGCCCGAAAATGAGCCAAAGACCGTGCAAAATATGCGGGAAATTGTTCTTTACAGGCAGACAAGAACGCTACTGTAGCAATGCCTGCCGTAAGGAAGCAAGAAAATCTGTCCGCAAGAATTGGGAAAATAAAAACCCTGATTACATGAGGCAGTATATGCGAGAACGTCGCTCAGGCAATGGTCAACGTCCCGAAAAGGGTAAATCTACCTCAGCGACTGAATCCAAGAAATGCCGCATGTGTGGTGAGCCTGTGAAAGCTGAGGCTGTCTATTGTAGCCCAGCCTGCCGATTGAACGGTAGACAATAAGGCGTAAAAAACGCCACCCCTCACGCAATGGGCGACGTCCTTTCATCGAAAAACTGTAAATCTATTATACCATTTTTGAGGAGGTAACGATGCCAAAAGTAGATAAACTTGATCGCTTGATAGGCGACTATCTAACTGGACGGCTTGATGCAGCAATTAAGATGCGTGAGCTTTATTTGAGACGGCCAAAACACCAAGATAGCTTAGGTGTGCAAGTTCAGCGCAACAATACCGCACCGCAAGAAGCAGCCTATATACGTGTGGAAAGTGACGATCGTTTAGCTGAATTGAAGTATCAAAAGGAAATCTTGGATATTTATTGGTCAATAGCTGACGAGGATACAAAGGAGGCTCTCGCTCTTTACCATAAGCGCGGGCTAAACTGGTCTGGTGTATCAATTGAAATGTATATCAGCCGAAAAGCGTTGTACAAAATTAACTGCAAATTCAAAGACAGTATCAGAGACCTTTTAAGTATTTGAGCAGGCTTCCGATTTTAATTCCTGTGCTGACTTGCTTATCTATGTTAGATTAGAAAGCCATATTTAGAAAAATAAAAATGCGCGTGATTTGTGTATGAAAAAAGCCGTATATCAACGATATACAGCCCCTTGCCTGACAAAAAATAGTTACGTTTTTAACTACGTTTTAGTTGAAATTCATTGTATGTTATTTAGACTTAATTTTGCATTATCACCGATATTTTACGTTTAGTGACACTCATTAGACCTTATTTTAGTGGTGTGGTAAAATATAAGAATGAAGAGTGTTGAAACCCGCGGGCTTGTCCTGTATACTAAAAATTATCGTGAAAAGGACAAGTTGGTCAAGATTTTTACAGAGTCTTTTGGCAAGCGCATGTTTTTTGTCAAAAATTTCGCGCATTCTAAGTATTCTAGTAGTCTTCAAAATTTTACTTCCTCTAATTTTACAGGGACAATCAATGATGTAGGTCTTTCTTTTCTTGATGATGTAGGTGAAACAGTCATGTACAAGCATATCAGCGAGGATATTTTTCTTAATGCTCATGCTTCCTATATCATTAGTTTGGCTGATGCAGCTATACCTGATAACCAATATGATTCAGCCTTATATGGTTTTTTGATTAAATGTTTGGATTTGCTGAACCAAGGATTTGATAAGGAAATTATTACGAATATTTTTGAGTTACAAGTTTTAAATCGTTTTGGGGTTAGTTTGAACTGTAAGGAATGTGCTTTTTGTCATAGTCAGCAAGGTCCTTTTGATTATTCCTATAAGTTTAATGCTTGCCTTTGCAAAAATCATTTTGATGAGGATATGCGACGCTTGCAGCTGGATCCTAATGTTATTTACTTGGTCAACCTTTTTCAAGAAATATCTTTAGATCAGCTTGAAAAAATCTCTGTTAAGGAGGAGATGAAGCAGAAAATTCGTTTATTTATTGATGGACTCTATGATGAATATGTGGGGATTCATTTGAAATCTAAGAAATTTTTAGACAGTATGAAAGATTGGGCCGATGTTATGAAAAACGGACCTACATAAAAAAGCATCAATTCGATGCTTTTTTATGTACTTAGATATGTATAGGTAATCCGTCAGCAATCTCAGCTGTATCCATAATCGCTTCACCAAGTGTTGGGTGAGGTTGGATAGTCAATGAGATATCTTTCGAAGTCAAGCCGTTTTCGATCGCAAGAGCAAGACCTGAAATCAAGTCAGAAGCCCCAGGACCAACGATTTGAGCACCGATAACGGCACCTTCTTTATTGTCTGTAATCAAACGGATGAAACCAGTTGTATCATCCATTGAGATAGCACGACCGTTAGCTGCAAATGGGAATTTGCTGATTTTAACTTGATCCATGCGATCTTTTACAGATTCAGGTGTTTCACCTACAGTAGCCAACTCTGTTGTGGTATAAGCAACAGCAGGGAGGGCGATATGCAAGTCAACAGCGTCTTCTCCGCCTGCAATGGCAGCAGCAGCAATCTTTGCTTGGAATGATGCTTTGTGTGCGAGCATTGGTCCAGGAACAACGTCACCGATAGCATAGATGTGTGGTACAGAAGTTTGGAATGAATCGTCGACTTCGATAAGTCCACGATCTGTCAACTTAACGTCAGTATTGTTAAGACCTAACATGTCAGTATTTGGACGACGACCTACTGATACGAGCAAGTAGTCACCAGTAACTGTTTGTTCTTTACCGTCTACTTCGAAAGTTAAAGTAACATCTGTATCTGTTTGAGTCGCAGATTTTGCCATAGCAGAAGTGAAGATTTCTGAACCAGCAGTTTTTACGCGGTTAGCAATGATGTCTGACATTTCTTTATCAAAACCATTTAAGATGTGGTCTAAGCCTTCAACGATAGTGATTTTAGAACCCAACATACGGTAGGCCCCACCAAGTTCAGAACCGATAACACCACCACCAACGATGATAAGGTGTTTAGGAATTTCCTTAAGGTTAAGCGCACCTGTAGAGTCAATAATGCGTCCGCCGTAAGGGAAGCTTGGGATTTCAATTGGACGTGAACCTGTAGCAATAATTGCATTTTGGAAGTTCAAGAGTTGGAAACCGTCTTCTTGTTCTACGTTGATTGTTTCATTATCAATGAATTCAGCAGTTCCTTTAATCAACTCAATTTTATGCTTTTTCAGAAGCATTGCGATACCGCCAGTGAGTTGCTTCACAACTTTTTCATCTTTCCATGCTTGAGCAGCTGCCCAATCAAGATTTACTTCACCGTTAGAAAGCCCAAACGGACTTTTGCCTGCTTCTTGTTTAAGGGCGTCTTGATAGTGGTGACCCACATTAATCAAGGCTTTTGAAGGGATACAACCAATATTAAGGCAGACCCCACCTACGTTATCTTTTTCGATAACAACAACTTTTTTACCGAGTTCAGCCGCACGGATGGCCGCAACGTAACCGCCAGGGCCTGATCCGATGACAACTGTATCTACTTCAGTGGCTTGTGCACCAACAACCATAATTATTCTTTCCTCTTTTCTTCTTAAACTTCCATGAGCATGTAAGCTGGGTCAGCCAAAAGACTCTTAAGATAGTTCAATGAACCTTGTCCGAGCATACCATCGATGAGACGGTGGTCATAGCTCACAGAAAGCTTCATGTTTTGACCAACAGCTAGTTCACCTTCAGCGTTAACGATAGGTTCTTTAACGATTGAACCAAGACCGAGAATCATAACGTCAGAGCCATTGATAATTGGTGTAAACCAAGTGCCGCGGGCAGAACCAATATTTGAGATTGTGATTGTTGAGCCACGCATTTGGTCTGGTTTGATAGAACCTGTACGTACCGCTTCAGCAAGTTCAGAAATTTCTTTAGCAATGGTAAAGATTGATTTCTTATCGGCATTTTTAATCACAGGCACATAAAGTCCGCTTGGCGCATTTACGGCGATACCGATGTTTACATCATTATGGTAAACGATATCTGTACCATCGATAGAAGCGTTAATTTCTGGGAATTTCTTAGCTGTAGCAGCCAAGGCTTTAGTCACGTAAGCAAGGTAAGTAAGTTTAACGTCTTGTTTAGCCGCAATTTCTTTGTACTCTTTACGGTGAGCAACAAGTTTAGAGACTTCCACTTGGTCAAAGTTAGTAACCGCAGGGATATTTGCATTTTGTGTACTCATCGCGTTTGAGATAGCTTTACGCGTTGGTGTCATTGGCTCACGACGATCGCCTTCGGCTGCTTGTACAGGGGCTGGAGCTGGTTTAGGAGCAACAGGTTTAGCTGCATCAGCCTTAGGAGCTGGTCTAGCTTCAGCGGAAGCTGCAGCTTTAGGAGCAGCTGCGCCAGAAGCAAAGGCTTTGACATCTGCCAAGGTTGTATGGCCATGACGACCTGTAGCTTGAACTTGAGTTAAATCAATACCGTGTTCACGCGCATAGTGACGTACAGATGGCATCGCAAGAACACGGCCGTCTGCAGTCGTACGTGTTGTAGCACCACCCTCAGTTTTAGGAGCAGAAGCTGCTGTATCGGCAGTTGCTGTTGGAGCTGCTTGCGGAGCTGATGTAGGAGCGGCTGTAGCACCATTACCGTTGTATTCGATAAGTGGAGCGCCGACTTCAACAGTTGTTCCAGCCTCAACAAAGAGTTTTGTAACTTTACCAGAGTAAGGAGACAAGATTT
>NZ_DKXK01000073.1:28711-28986 GCF_002492185.1 Lactococcus sp. UBA7128 | reverse complement strand
TTCAGCCACAGGATCATCTTCTTTGACATCGTCTCCAACTTTTACAAGCCAGTTAGCGATGTCACCTTCGTGCATACCTTCACCGATATCAGGCATGGTGAAGATTTGAGTCTCACCTGAAGGAGCTTCAGAAGCAGCAGCGGGTGCCGCTTCAGCAGTATCAACTTCGCTTGAGCCATCTCCATCATATTCGATAAGCGGAGCACCCACTTCAACAGTTGTTCCAGCTTCAACGAAAAGTTTTGTTACCGTACCAGAGTAAGGAGACAAGATTT
>NZ_DKXK01000073.1:0-28391 GCF_002492185.1 Lactococcus sp. UBA7128 | reverse complement strand
TTCAGCCACAGGATCATCTTCTTTAACGACATCTCCGACTTTTACAAGCCAGTTAGCGATATCGCCTTCATGCATGCCTTCGCCGATATCAGGCATTTTAAAAATTTCAGTCATAATTTACTACCTCTTTCACTTTGTTCACAATATCGTCTGCTTTAACTGCCCAGTCATTTTCGGCTTGAGCAAATGGGAAGATAGAATCTGGCCCAGCTACACGGCCGATAGGTGCTTTAAGTGACAGAACAAAGCGTTCTGAGATTTCCGCCATAACGTTAGCAGCAATACCCGCTGTACGTTGTGCTTCTTGAACGACAACAACACGTCCGGTTTTTTCTACTGTCTCACCGATTGATTTGATATCAAGAGGCGATACGGTACGCAAATCAAGAACTTCAGCGCTAATCCCTTCTTTTTCGAGTTGTTCAGCAGCCTTGATAGCCAGAGGAACTGTACCACCGTAAGCGATAATCGAAACATCTGAACCTTCTTTGGCAACGACTGCTTGATCCAAAGGTGTTGTATAGTAGCCTTCCGGAACTTCTCCTTTCATAGAACGGTAAAGGTGCAAGTTTTCGAGGTACATTACTGGATCATTGTTTTCAATGGCAGCCAAAAGAAGTCCTTTAGCATCTGCTGGATTTGATGGCATAACGACACGAAGTCCAGGAATTTGAGCAAAGAGCCCTTCGATAGAGTCGGCGTGCATTTCAGGTGTTTTTGTACCGATGCCATAAGGTGTACGGATAACAATTGGGTTATGACGTGTATTGTTGAAACGGTAACGTGTACGAGACATTTGTCCAGCAATGGAGTCAAAAACTTCATAAACAAATGTACCAAACTGGATTTCCATGATTGGACGGAAGCCTTGAGTTGAGAGACCAATTGCCAAACCACCAATACCAGATTCGGCAAGTGGTGTATTGAAGACACGGTCTTCACCATATTTTGCTTGGAGTCCATCAGTTGCACGGAATACCCCACCATTTTGCCCAACGTCTTCACCGAAGATTAATGTATTTTCGTCACGTTCAAGCGCCAAGTCAAGCGCTTCTGTGATTGCTGCAATATAAGTTTTTACTGCCATGTTTACTTGCCCTCACTTTCAAATTTTGCAATTTGCTCAACCATTACTTGGCTAGGTACTTCGAGTGTATTTTTCAAAAAACTTGATATTTTTTGTTTTTCAACATTGTTTGCTTTCTTGATGTCTGCATCGATACGCGCATCAAGTTCAGCGATATAAGCTTCTTCTTGAGCCTCATCCCAGATACCTTTTTCAGTCAAGTAAGTGCGCATACGGAGCAATGGCTCTTTCGCCCACCAAGCATCAAGGCCTTCTTGGCTACGGTAACGAAGTGGGTCATCACCAGCTGTTGAGTGAGGCTCCAAGCGGTTAGTAAGGGCTTCAATAACGACTGGACCGTTACCAGCAACAGCCCAAGCGCGTGCTTCTTTAGCTGCCAAGTACATCGCAATAGCATCGTTACCATCGACAACGATAGATGGTGCACCAGCTGCCCAACCTTTAGCTGCCAAGTGAGGCGCCGCTGTTTGGAGTTCACGTGGTGTTGAAATTGCATAGCCATTATTTTGGATAAAGGCAACAAGTGGTGCTTTGTAAGCAGAAGCAAAGTTAATCCCTTCATAAGTGTCCCCTTGAGAAGAACCACCATCACCAGTGTAAACAAAGGCAACGGCATCTTTTTTACGCTTTTTCAGTCCTAAAGCGACACCAGCCGCTTCAATATATTGTGCACCGATAATGATTTGTGGGAACCAAGATTTTACTTCAGCGCCTTCGTCTGTTGTATACTCGTTACCGAGTTGGTGTCCACGAGACCAGAGGAGCCCTTTCCAGATTGGCCAGCCTTTAGCATAAATCTGTGGCAAGTCACGGTAACCTGGGAAAAGCCAGTCTTCATCAGTGAATGCAAAAGCAGAAGCCATTTGAGAAGCTTCTTGACCTGCAGTGGGTCCAAAGAATCCCATACGACCTTGTTTTGCAAGTTTCATGCAACGGATGTCGATTTGACGGCTAAGCAGCATGTTTTTAAAGAGTTCTACTAAATCTTTATCTGAAAGATCGGCGCGCTTAAGACCCTCTTCGTCAACGATTTTTCCGTTTTCGTCTAAGATTTGGAGCGTCGGAAACGCGCTGTCTTGTAATTCTAATTGTTTTTTGAAATCGAGGATTTTTGTGCTGTTTGACATAAATATCTCCCTTTCTTCTTCATTCTCGTTTTTTTAAACCAATTCATCAGCCTTGAAAAGCTGTGAAAGTTCATTGTTTTCAATTGTTCCAAAATATTGTCCTTCTTTATTCTTTTCTAGAACCTTAAGTACAGCATCTGGATTAAACGGAAGACCTATAAAGTCTTGTTTGATGTCACGCCAATCGCGGACACCCAAGAAATCCCCCAAGAAATTAATATCAGTAATCAGACCATTATTGACATCAACTTGGATATCAATTGATCCACCAGTAAATTTGGCGTGGTTATTGAAACTGAACTTAGGACTTTCACCGTAATTCCAATCCCAAGTCGAAAATTGCTCATCACGTGCAGCTTTTATACCCGCCAGCTGTTCATCATTCAGAACATATTCGCCATCCTTACCCTGATTGGTTAAGTAATATTTGAGTGCATCAATAAAAGTATCTAAATTCAAATCAGGTGCAAAGTCCTTGATATTTCCGACACGTGCGCGTACAGATTTAGCAGCCTTAGAGACAAACTTTTCATCAGAGACATTGAGTGAACGAATCATCGCCTCCACGTCAGTATCCCAGAGCAAAGTACCATGATGCATAAGGTAACCACCGGCGTAACGCTGTGCATTACCAGAAACTTTCTTTCCAGCAATTTCAAGATCATTTCTTCCAGTAATTTCAGCTTCAATACCAAGAGAACGAAGCGCATCATACATGGGTTTCACGAATTGATGAAAGTTAACTTGGGCTGAACTGGCTACAGGGACAAAAAATGTAAAACAAATATTTCCCTCGTCATGATAGACAGCACCGCCACCAGATACGCGCCGTACAACTTGCACATCATGTTGATCAATATAATCTTGATTTATCTCAGCAAAAGTATTTTGGTTACGTCCGACGATAACAGCACGCTTGTTTTGCCAAAGGGCAAAAACAGGCTCCTCTGCCTTCAGATTATTTAATAACCAAGAATCCATCGCAATGTTGGTATAGGCATCCTGCCCGAGATAATTAATATATTGCATAGATTCTCCTTTCATTAGAAATATATGTCAAATGTATTTCCCATTTAACACATACAAACTCATTATATCCCTTGTGAAATAGAAAGTAAAGGAAAATGACTCCGCTATCATAAGCGACTATTGTACAATTTTATGATAAAGTTTGTGAATTTTTTCTGGATATAAAAAACATGCGTAGAGCATGTTTACAATGAGAGGAGTTTTATCTTACTTTTGACTGATTTTTCGAATTTTGAGCGCTTTTTCAGGAAAGTCTGTGAAAATTCCAGATATGTTATGCTGAAAAGCTGAGTACATGTCTTTTTCTGAATGAATTCCCCAAAGCCGAATCGGTTTACTGCCCGGTGCTAATAGTTTCTTATGTCTAAAAACATAATTTTTTTTCAAATGAAGGCTTGTGATAAAGCTTCCTACTACGGAGAGATCCACTCTTTGAAAAGTTTTTCCTGCAAGATAGGCGATTTCGTCTTTAATGCCTAGTGCGTGTAAGTTGCGAAGTGTGTTTACATTAAAAGAAGAGTAGATGACTTTAAAGGGAAAAGTTTGAGTGTTCATCAAAGTAAAGAGCTGTTTTTCAATACCAGGATAATTTATGATATCGGTCTTAATCTCTATGTTCAGATAACCTGCAAAGTTTTCCTTTAGCAGCAAATTCAGAACTTCTTCTAAAGTGGGTATTTTTTCTTTGTAGAAAGCCTTGTCAAACCAAGAGCCAGCATCGAGTTGTTTTAATTGGGCTAGGGTCATATCACAAACACGGCCTCTTCCAGAAGTTGTTCGATTAACTTTTTCGTCATGAATGACGACCAGATGATTATCTTTAGACAGGTGGACATCGAGTTCGATACCGTCTGAGTTTACATGCAGAGCTTCCTGAAAAGCTGCCAAAGTGTTTTCAGGTCGATTACATTTTGAACCTCTATGGGCAAAGATAAGACACGTGCCCTGAGGAGGAGAGTTTTTTTCAAAATTCACAGTTAAAACATCTGCCTTTCTAGCTATCATATTCTTCCTCAATAGCAGTGACAAAATCACGCATAATTTTATCTCTCTTCTGGGCTAATTTTTTAGCATGCGCTGTATTCAATAAATCTTTGAGCAGAAAGAGCTTTTCGTAAAAATGATTGAGCGTTGTCCCTTCACTTTGATGATAGTTGCTTTTACTAGAAAAATGTTGAGGTTTTATGGTGGGGTCATATAAGGTGCGACCTTTGGACCAGCCATATTCTAAAGTCCGCACAATGCCCCAAGCGCCCATCGCATCAATGCGGTCGGCATCTTGGACGATTTGACCATTGATGTCGAGTTCTTTTTTCTCTAAAAGATTGGCAGAATAACTCATATTATCAATGATGTAAAAGATTTTATCCTGTTTCTCTTTAGAAAAATCTAAGGAGGTTAAGAAGGCTGCAACCTCTTGTTTTTGTTGGGCGACATCGGAGCAGATCTTTTCATCATAGGTATCGTGCAGGTAAGCAGCAGCAATAACTAAATCAGAATCTGCAAGGGGTTCCGTAGCAAGGATTTGTTTTGCGAGCTTGACAACACGACTGACGTGATCAAAGCCATGTCCGTCATAGTTGTTCTCATAGATTTTTTTGGCAAAGGCAGCAATTTTTTCTTGAGTTGTCATAAGTTTTTGTGTTCTTTTATTTGGCATCAAAGTAGTTAAGGCCCATCGCTGATTTTACTTCAGATAAGGTATTTGCAGCAACAGCACGTGCTTTTTCAGAGCCATCTTTAAGCATGTCATAAACAGCCCCCATGTCTTTAGCGAATTCGATGCGGCGTTCACGAATTGGAGAGAGTTCACGGTCGAGAATGTCTAATAAATAGCGTTTAGTTTTTACGTCTCCTAAGCCGCCCGCTTGATAATGCTCTTTCATCTCAGCGATAGTAGTAGCGTCTTCCTCACGTCCAAAGACATCAAGATAATGGAAGACCATATTGCCCTCAATTTTACCTGGATCCTCAACCTTGATATGGTCGGGATCTGTATACATGCTCATCACTTTCTTTTTAAGCGTATCCATATCATCAGCCAGATATATGCCATTACCAAGCGATTTAGACATTTTTGCATTCCCGTCAAGGCCAGGAAGACGTCCTGCCGATTCATTTTCTGGATAAAGTCCTTCAGGTTCAACCAAGACATCACAGTTGTATGCATTATTGAAAGAGCGTACAATTTCGCGACATTGTTCAATCATTGGTTTCTGGTCGTTCCCTACAGGAACCAGATTGGCTTTAAAGGCTGTAATATCTGCGGCTTGAGCGATAGGATAAACTAAGAAACCGGCAGGAATGGATTCGCCAAAGGCTTTTTGCGCAATTTCTGTTTTAACGGTAGGGTTACGTTCAAGTCGTGCTAGGGAAACCAAATTCATGTAATACATTGAAAGTTCAGCCAGTTCAGGAATTTGGGACTGGATAAAAATGGTTGATTTTTCTGGATCGAGACCAGCAGCCAAATAATCTAAAGCCACGTCTCCAACAGATTGGATAATTTTTTCAGGTTCCTTGGCATGGTCGGTGAGAGCTTGTTGGTCGGCAAGGAAAACAAACATGTTATATTTTCCTGTGTTTTGTAGTAGCACACGATTTTTAAGTGAGCCAACATAATGTCCGATATGGAGTTTGCCCGTAGGACGATCGCCAGTTAGGATTGTAGGTTTATTCATGATAGTTCTCTCCTTTTTGAGGTACAAATTTTTGTAACAAAAACGCCCGTAAAGCATTGTAAAAATACTTTACGGGCGTTATCACGCGGTACCACCGTAATTCGAAATTCTTTAAGAATTTCCTCGAGCTCGTCATAGAAACGAGTGCTTTGTTAACGGGAGCAGCCGTGATTTATATTGCTTAAAATCATTTTGTTATTATCAGTCCATTCACTTTTCTGAAAACACTGGCTTGCACTACCGCCAACTTCCTAAAGAATTCTTTGAAAAGTTACTCTTCTGATAGTTCAAATTCTACATTTATTTTCACATAATGTCAAATATGTCTGAGTCCAATCTCTTGAAAAGGCCATAATAAAATCCTATACTTGGGCTATAGGCTATCCAACTATTTATAATATGAAAAGGAGAAATATATGGCAAATGTATCCACAGCATCCGCACAATGGCAAGGGGATTTAGAAAATGGTTCAGGTACCATCAGTCTAGACTCTTCACAGGTATTTACTGATACGCCCTATAATTTTGAAGCGCGTGCAGAGCATTCAGCATCCATAACAACACCTGAAGAACTTCTGGGTGCAGCTCATGCCGCTTGTTTTAGCATGGCATTCTCATTGCTTTTAAGCGAAAAAGGTTACAAAGTCGATAACATTTACACCCAAGCAGATGTGACCTTTGCGGTAACAGCAGACGGTCCTGCAATTACAAAGATTCATCTGAAAAACCAATCGAAAATTGCTGGGATTTCTGATGACGAATTTCAAAAGTTAGCAAAAGAAATCGAAGCAACATGTCCGGTTTCTAAAGCTTTGATTTCAGTTCCTATCGAGTTGGAAGCAGAATTGCTCTCCTAGTTTAGAGTGACCAACTGCAGGTAAGATAGGAAACGGCAGATAAAAAAGGAGTTTTGCACCGTTGTCAGAGAGTTAGAAATATGTTGCAGACTGTCAATCAAGTGTTAACCTAATTTACAGTAAGTACTTCATAAAGAAGTGACAGATAAATTGTAATTAAAAGTACTAGTAATAGTGCTTTTTTATTTTTGTGTACCGAATTTAAGAGCATAAGGAGGCTTTTGGAGATAAAATCAGACTGTTTCCTTAATATTCATAAGAGGACTTCTCAATATTTTTTCGATATTTATAGTAGAATAGAGAGAGGAATTTCGCAAACCACACCATAAAAAAAGAAAAGTAAACTTTTTAAAGGTTTACGCCCTAGAGATGAGGGAGGTGCACATATGCAAAAAATGAAAACAAACAAAAACGAAGTGCTTAAAGAGTTGGCACAGTTGAAGCGTGACGAGCTTTTTGAACGTTTAAACACGAGCTTTACGGGTTTGAACGCTGAACAGGCTGAGGAACGTTTAGACGAATATGGACCGAACGTGGTTGCGAGTCAGCAACCCATTCCCTGGTATATCATACTGCTTCATGCTTTTAAAAATCCTTTTGTTCTTGTCCTTGCTTTTTTAGCAGCTGTTTCGGCATTGACAGGAGATATGGAGGGGGCACTTTATATGTTGCTCATGATTACCGTATCTGCTGGTGTAAGTTTTGTGCAGGAATACAAATCACAAAAGGCTTCAATTGCTCTGCGTGAGATGATTGAGAACACTACAAATGTTAAGCGCGGAGCGGAGAGTTTTGAAATCCCCATGGATGAAGTTGTCCCAGGAGATATCATTCAGCTTCAAACGGGAGATATGATTCCAGCGGATGCTATTCTTCTCTCACACCGTGACCTCTTTATCAATCAAGCCTCTTTAACCGGTGAATCTTTCCCTGTGGAGAAGCGTTTACCCGAAGATTTAGATGAAGACGAGCAAATTGACTGGAAAGTAATCTCTGCGCTTGATGCGCCCAATGTTCTCTTTATGGGGACCGATGTCTTATCAGGAAATGGAGAGATTTTAATCGTTAAAACTGGTGCTTCAACTATGTTTGGCGATATTGCCAGTAAGGCAACTACTACAAAGGTTGAATCATCCTTTGATAAAGGTTTGAGCCGTGTGAGCCGCATGCTTTTGACCATGGTTGCTATCATGTTTCCTATCGTATTAATTTTGAACTGGGTAACTAAGGGAGATTTTGAAACATCATTCTTCTTTGCAATCGCTGTAGCTGTCGGTCTTACACCCGAAATGCTGCCAATGATTGTCAATGCCAACTTGGCTAAAGGCGCAGTAGCACTCAGTAAAGAAAAAGTTATTGTCAAAAATTTATCGGCTATTCAAAATCTCGGCTCAATGGATATCCTCTGTACAGACAAGACAGGTACGATTACAGAAGACCGTGTCGTCATGGTTGAATATGTAAACTCACGTGGCAATAAGGCAGATGAAGTATTAAATTCAGCCTTTATCAATTCTAACTTCCAAACTGGCTGGAAAAATCTGATGGACGTTGCTGTGATTGACTATTTCAAAAAACTAGGACGCGAATTGCCCGATGAAAATATTACAAAAGTTGATGAGATACCTTTTGATTTCTCACGCCGTCTTTTGTCTGTCGTTGTGAAAACTGACAATAAAAACTTGATGGTCACAAAAGGCGCAGTTGAGGAGATGCAAGCCATCTGTACGCATGTGATGGAAGACGGGAAACGTGTTGAAATTACGGAAGAGCGTTTAGCAGAGATGAAAGAAGTTAACCGTGAAATGAATATGCAAGGCATGCGTGTTCTCACCATTGCGGAGCGAATCATTTCAGATGAAGAACTCGAAGATTTTGATGCTGCCAGTGAGCGTGATATGACCCTTGTCGGTTTTATCGGTTTCCTTGATCCAGCCAAAGAATCTGCAGCAAAAGCAATCCATAGTTTACAAAATCACGGTGTAACTGTAAAAGTGTTGACAGGTGATAACGCCATTGTCGCGCAAAAGGTTTGTGAAGATGTTGGAATTCCAGTTGACCGTTATTGTATCGGAAGTGAGATTGATCTTATGGATGATGAGGAACTGTTCAACACGGCTATGGAAGTGCATCTTTTTGCAAAATTAAATCCAATGCAAAAAGCACGTATTATTGAGCTTATCCGTAAGGTTCATACTGTCGGCTTTATGGGAGATGGAATAAATGACGCCCCAAGTTTACGTGCGGCAGATATCGGGATTTCAGTTGACACTGCAGCCGACATCACTAAAGATGCCTCAAATATTATCCTACTCGAGAAAAGTTTACAGGTCTTGGAAACTGGTGTAACTGAAGGACGTAAAGTCTTTACAAACATGATGAAGTATATTCGTATCACTTTGTCTTCAAACTTTGGGAATGTCTTTTCCGTTTTGGTGGCCAGCGCCTTTTTGCCTTTCTTGCCCATGCTCAGTTTACAAATCTTAACTTTGAATCTGATTTATGACATGAGTCAACTTTCAATCCCTTGGGATAATGTTGACGAAGAAGACATTGCTCGTCCAGTGAAATGGAAAACTAAAGGTCTTGCCCGTTTTGCATTTATTGTTGGACCCGTGTCTTCTATCTTTGACATCATCACTTTCCTTGTATTGTGGTATGTCTTTGGCTTTAATACAGTTGCCCATGCTAACCTTTTCCAAGCAGGTTGGTTCGTAGTTAGCTTAGGCACACAAGCTTTGGCTTTCCATATCTTGCGTACCAAAAAAGTCCCCTTCTTACAAAGTAAGCCTTCGTTGCCGGTTATCCTTTCCACAATTGGCGCATTCGTCGTTGGCTTTACATTGATTTTAAGTTCATATGGATCAATTATTGATTTGGCACACTTGCCTGTTCAATTCTTCTTCTACTGGTTCATCATTATCCTTGCTTACCTCTTGTCTTTACAGATTGTCAAAAATTTATATTATAAGAGCTACAACTAGCAAAAGAGGCTAGGAAAAAAGTCCAAAATAATGGAAAATCGCTCAATCACGGTCATTAAGAATGTCGTGGTTGAGCGATTTTGATTTTTTAGTTTTGGACCTTTGTCCCAGACTCTTTTATTATTCTTTATCTTCAAAATGTTTGACCAGTTGGCCAGTAACATCTGTTTCGAGCATCCGATGGATTTGGCGAATCGTTGAAACGATAGCTTCAGGGCTAGAATTACCGTGGGCTTTGATAACTGGTGCTTTGACACCTACTAAAGCTGCACCGCCTGCGCTATCTGTACTCATCGTATCTTTGAGCTTGCTGAGTTCCTTTTTCACAAGAGCACCACCGATTTTAGTGATAAAGCCTCCATTCATGATGCCGTTTTTAATTTGGCGCATCAGAACACTTGCGGTACCTTCAATGGCTTTAAGCACAGCGTTTCCCGTGAAACCATCAGCGACAACGACATCAGCTGCTCCAGTCAAGATGTCACGCGATTCAATATTACCAATGAAATTAATATCTTCAATATCTGAGAGCAAAGCGTGTGCTTCTTTGATCATTGTGGATCCTTTAGATTCTTCAGCACCGTTGGAGAGAAGAGCTACACGAGGATTTTTAACACCACGTACATTGGCTGCATAGTAGCTTCCTAAAACAGCGAAGTCAGCCAGATGTTCAGGTTTATTTTCAGCGTTAGCACCTAAATCTAACATATCAAAGCCTGTAGCATCTGCAGTAGGGAGGGTACTCATAAGCGCAGGACGGTCGATTTGTTTGATACGGCCGACAATAAATAAGCCAGCAGCAAGTAGAGCTCCGGTATTTCCAGCGGAAAGAACAGCATCAGCTTCACCATCTTTGACTGCTTTAACCGCACGGACGAGAGAGCTATCTTTTTTCTTGCGAATGGCTTTTACTGGCTCATCGTGGAAGTCGATAAGCTCAGTTGTTGCGATGATTTTTACATTTTTTTCATCTTCTAGATGTGCTTTAATAGCCTCAGGTTCTCCGTAGAGCTGAAACTCAATATTTGGAAATTCTTTTTTTGCTAAATTGATTCCTTTAACGATTGACTCGGGTGCAAAGTCGCCACCCATAGCATCAATTGCGATTCTCATAGTTTATCCTCCGATAATTTCTCTGTTCAATTATAACGAAAATCTCTTGTTTTAGCCAATATTGATTGAGGTTGAAAACACTCAAAAGAGTATGAGACACGGCTCATACTCTTGATTAATGTGTCAAAATAGCCTCAAGCTCACTCAAGACAGCCGCATCACGATTGTGACCGATAACCTTATCGGAAATTTGTAATACCTCAGGAATAGCATTCTCAACAGCAATAGCGGTACCTGCTAATTCTAACATCTCTAAGTCGTTGCTTTGATCGCCAAAGGCTGTAAGTGCCTCCGGACTTGATTGGAGGTGTGTGAGTAAGTGAGAGAGACCTGTTGCCTTGCTGATTCCTGCGGACATGATGTCAATAGAACGGAAACCAGTCGTTGTTGCACGAATATCAGTCATTTGTGCATTTATCCAGTCTTCACATTCACGGATTTTTTCTGGTGGAAACTCCACACAGACTTTTAAGATTTCATCTTCGATATCATGGACGGATTTTACTAATTTCAAATCAGAATAATAAATATTGGCAAATTCGACAAATTGCGGATCAGCGGTTTGAAGGGCATAAGCACCATTCAGTCCTGAAAAGAGAACAACATCACGGTGCATATGAGGATTTTGACGGACAAGATCAACGAGTTTGTTGGCTTTATCTTGTCCTAAAATGCTGCTGTAGAGAATCTCGCCTTGGTATTTAACCAGTGCGCCGTTTTCCGCACAGAAGGCGACTTGATCTTGGAACTCGTCAAAGAGCTCTTCTAAAGCCAAGAGTTGACGACCACTTGCTGCACAAAAAAGATAGTTTCTCTTTTTAAATTCTTTTAAGATATCACGTAGACGACTTTTATCGTAGGAACGGTTCTCATCGAGAAAAGTGCCATCCATATCTGTCGCAAATACTTTTAATTGCTTATTCATTTTGTCCCCTTACCAAAAATACTCCGCTTCAAGATAATCTTGGCGGAGCAACAATTTTTTCTTTTGAAGTTTATCTTAGTCTTCAGACCAAAGTTTTTTAACTTTAGCTTGGACTTCATCATTAGCCAAGAAGTCATCGTAAGTTTCTCCGATACGGTCGATGACACCGTTCTTAGAAATAACGACGATGTGGTTTGCTAATGTATTGATAAATTCATGGTCATGTGAAGCAAAGATAATGCTGCCTTTGAATTTTTTCAGTCCATCATTAAGTGCTGAAATTGATTCCAAATCCAAGTGATTGGTTGGATCATCAAGAACTAAAACATTTGCACGCTGTAACATCATTTTAGAAAGCATGACACGAACTTTTTCCCCCCCTGAAAGGACAGAAACAGATTTGAGTGATTCTTCCCCTTTAAAGAGCATACGCCCCAAGAAACCACGGAGATAAGTATTATCGTCTTCTTCTTTAGTCAAGACAAATTGGCGAAGCCAGTCCAAGATAGACTCGTCTGTCGCAAAATCACGGCTGTTGTCTTTTGGAAGGTAAGAACGTGATGAAGTTACCCCCCATTTAATTTCACCTGTATATTCGATATCGCCCATCAAGGCACGAATCAAAGCAGTCGTTTGGATGTCATTTTGACCGATAAAGGCAGTTTTGTCACCAGGTGCCAAGATGAAGCTGATGTTGTCGATGACTTTTTCGCCATCGATTTCCACAGATAAGTTTTCAACGCGGAGCAGGTCATTTCCGATTTCGCGCTCTTGCTCAAAACCTATAAATGGATATTTACGTGAAGAAGGGACAAAAGTTTCAACTTCAATTTTATCCAACATTTTCTTACGTGATGTCGCTTGTTTTGACTTCGAAGCGTTGGCAGAGAAGCGGGCGATAAAGTCTTGCAATTCCTTGATTTTTTCTTCGGCTTTACGGTTGGCATCGTTTTGGAGGCGGAGGGCAAGTTCAGAAGATTCTTTCCAAAAATCGTAGTTACCAGGGTAAAGTTTGATTTTACCGTAATCAAGGTCTGCCATGTATGTACATACGTTATTGAGGAAGTGACGGTCGTGAGAGACGACAATAACTGTATTTTCAAAATTAATCAAAAATTCTTCCAACCAGCTGATCGCTTGGATATCCAAACCATTGGTTGGCTCGTCTAAGAGAAGAACATCCGGCTTACCGAAAAGAGCGCGTGCCAGAAGGACTTTAACGTGTTCGCCAGCTGTCAAATTCGCCATGAGGTCATAGTGTTGTTCAGTCTTAATGCCTAAGCTTTGAAGGAGTTGAGCGGCTTCGGCTTCGGCTTCATAACCGCCCATTTCACCAAATTCTGCTTCGAGTTCAGCAGCACGCATCCCATCTTCGTCAGAAAAGTTTTCTTTCATATAGATGGCATTCTTTTCTTGGGCGATGGCATAAAGTTTTTCGTTACCCATCATGACAACATCAAGCGGTGTTTGATCTTCATAGTCATAGTGATTTTGACGAAGGACAGACATACGCTCGTTCGGTCCCATTGAAACGTGACCAGTTGTGGGTTGGATCTCACCGTCCAAGATTTTTAAGAAAGTTGATTTACCGGCACCGTTGGCACCGATCAAACCATAGCAGTTTCCTGCCGTAAACTTAATGTTAACGTCATCAAAAAGCTTGCGGTCAGAAAATTGTAATGAAACATCAGAAACTGTAAGCATGGATATATTTTTCTCCTAGGATATATTGGTTTATAAAAGTTAACTTTTATAAAGGTATCGCCTTATTCTATCATATTTTCAGTCTTTTTGAAACAGCGTAATTTGGGAGAAAGTCCACATTTAGTTTTATTTCAGTGTGGCTTTAGCCTAGCTTAAGTCGTGTCCATTATAATATCCTTATTCCAATAAAATTTTTCATAAAACCTACTCCTAAAAAGCAAAGAGTGTTTCGGACTTCCCGAAGCATTTTTTGTTATAATGAAGCAGAAATGGATATCGAATATTACAAAGACCTTGCGCTCCAAAAAAAGAAGGAGCATAAAAAGTTTTTAGGAACATTGAAGAAAAAAGCACCTAAAAATCTAGATTACATCGTCAAGGAAACTCATGAAGAAGTTTTTTCTGAAATAGATTGCACGGCTTGTGCAAATTGCTGTAAGAGCTTAGGCCCACTTTTTACAGAAGCCGATATTACCCGCATCTCGAAGTACCTTCGCATGAAAGCCGCCGATTTTGAAGCCCAATATCTACGGGTAGATGAAGATGGTGACAAAGTTTTTCAAACGATGCCCTGCCCTTTCCTTGGCAGTGATAACCTCTGTAGCATTTATGAAGTACGTCCCAAAGCTTGCCGTGAATTTCCCCATACAGATAGGAAAAAGATTTATCAAATCAATCATCTGACTTTAAAAAATACAGTGACCTGCCCGGCTGCCTATCTTTTTGTAGAAAGACTACGGAAGAAAATAGAGTAAAAAAGTCTCAGTTGGAGTCTTTTTTATTTGACCTTGACCTTAGGTCAAGATATATAATGAATTTATAAGCTGAAAGGAGGCCTATGAAAAACATAAAAAGCGTCACAAAAATGACTGGTTTAACCTCTAAAACTTTACGGTACTGGGAAGCTGTTGGACTTCTGGAGCCCCAAAGGGATGAGAACGATTATCGTTTATATTCTGATACAGATATTGCGCGTATATTTTATATCATGAGTTTACGAGAATTTGATCTTCCTCTCGAGCGGATTAAAGCTGTGTTGTCGGAAGGATTAAATGAAAAGGAAGCTTTGAGTCAACATCTAAAGCGGTTGAATGAACAAATGAGTCGTTTGGAAAAATTGGTGGAACATTTATCATTGAAGTTAGATAAAGGAGAATATCACATGAATGAAAAAGATTTTGAACTGTTAAAAAGTAAACAACTTAAAGAAAATGAAGAAAAATACGGGAGTGAAATCCGGCAAAAATGGGGCGATGAGCGCGTGGAACAATCCTATAAAAAATATGCTCAAGCCGATCAAGAGAAGATTAAGCACTGGCAAGAATCTCATGCTCAAGTCGTGCAAATGTTAGAAAAGGCTTATGAAACGCAGGATGAAGACTTGGCAGACCAAGCTATTCTCCTCCACAAGGAAATCTTGGAACTTTTTTGGCCAGAAGAAACGATCAGTCCAGAAGCACATATCAATCTGGGACAGATGTATGTAGCAGACGAACGTTTTCGAGCGAATTATAACCAAAAACACGAGCAGTTGCCTGAGTACTTTCTTCAGGCTATCCAAAACCACTATAAATAATAAAAAATACACAGAATTTTGTCTGTGTATTTTTTATTGTGTTAGATGGTTGTAACCTCGATGAATTGAGTGAAAGCTAACACATCTTCTTGACAAATTTTACCTGATTCTTCATGTTGGGCATTAGACATCCCGCAAGCCATAGCGTACTTCAGCATTTGCTTAGTATCGAAGTTTTGCTCCAAGGCATAAGCAAAGCCCCCAACCGTTGCATCTCCTGAACCCGTTGTGCTCTTGATTTCAATTTTGGGGATGCGGACATCATAGTAAATATCATTAATTCGACATACGGCGCCTTGTTCGCCAAGAGAAGCAATGACAAATTTAATCCCATCAAAACAAGAGTGGTGCAGAGCTTCTAAAGCCTCTTTTTTTGTTGTGATTTTCTTTCCAACAAAATCTCCGAGTTCATGTTTGTTTGGCTTAATGAAGTCCGGAGTGACAGAGTTGTCCTTAAGGAGGCAAGTAAGTTTTTCGCCAGAGATATCGACTAAAATCGGAATTTCTACCTCTAGATTATCTTTCAAATGTTGAATCATTTTTGGGAAAAGGAAAGCATCAGTAGAGTTAGCAGAACCACAAATACAAATAGCGTTCACAGGCTTTTCTTTCGAAATATGGAGCACTTTTTCAAGGAGCTCTTGAATATTTGTATCATCCAGTTTCGGTCCTTCCTCTACAATCTCGGTATGCTTGCCTTCATCGTGCATGATGGTTACAGCATGACGTGTTTCTCCGGAAACCTGATTCATTTGAATATTGAATAACTTTTCTTCTTCTAGAAGAAGCTGTGTCAAATCTCCAATTTTTCCGCCGATAAATCCAGTCAAAGTTACATCAGAACCAGAAAGAGCTGCGGCACGTCCAGCATTAATCCCTTTACCTCCGATATTAATCGTTGGTGTCTTTGTTCGATTTAATTGTCCAAGCTTGAAAGTATTGGTGAGATAAGTGATATCAACGGAAGGGTTCATTGTTATCGTGATAATCAAATTTTTTCTACCTCTTTCGTAATAATCTTGGTGTATTGTCCGTACTCTTTACGTTGTGCTTCGGTAATTTTATCATCTGTAATGAGATAGTCCGCTAAATTAGCCTCTGCTTATTTTTTTAGAGAAGAGGAGTTAGAAAAGGTTTGAACATGGTTAAAGCAGTTGTTTTTGATATGGATGATACGATTTTTTACCCGCAGCTTCCTTTTGAAAGAGCATTAAAGGCAATTTGTCCTCTTTATGCAGGGGACGTCGCGGAAACTTATCGTTTGTTTCGTAGAGTTTCAGATAAAGAATTTAAGCGCGTGCTAAGAGGAGAATGTGACACCTTAACCTTTCAAAAAATACGCTTTAAAAAGACGATGGCACAGTGTGCTTATGAGGCGGTTACGGATGAACAAGCAGATGATTTTCAGAGCAGCTATTAAAGGAGCAAGAAAAGATAGAGATGTTGGTGGGGATAAAAGAGACCTTTGATTATCTAAAAGCACGCAACATTAGTGGAAAAAGATTGAGTATTTAAAGCTGAGAGAATATATAGAAGAAGATCACATCCTTGTTTCACAAGAAACAGGCTTTGCTAAACCGGATAAAGAAGTTTTTGATTTGATGGCAGAAAGACTTGGATTAACTGCTGCTGATTTACTCTATGTTGGTGACAACTATCAGACCGATATTTTTGGAGGGCTGCAGAGTGGTTGGAGGACGATTTGGATTAATCATAAACAGGAGGATGTCTCTGCTTTCGGAGAGTTTTCAACAGCTTTTGTGATTGCTTCTCATGAAGAATTATTAACCACCATCGAGCAACTAATTCCATGAAAATCCAAGCAGATAAAAAGCCTCAACTGAGGCTTTTTATTAATGGAAGATGTGACTCTTTTGCGCCATCTCTGAGATTTTCTTTGATGTTTTTTCCAGATGAGGGAAGAGCACAAGCCCTGCCACTAAGAAAACAAAGGCAACAGCAACGAGGATAATAATGTCAAGCCAAGCATTTGGCCAATAAATCCCGCCAGCTGATTCGCGTAACAAGTTAACCGCATGAGTAAATGGCAGATAAGGGTTGATGGCTTGGAAGAATTTACCAGAGACTTGAATAGGGTAATTTCCTCCCCCACCAGATATGGAAAGAACCAAGATGATAATGGCAATTCCTTTACCGATGTTTCCGAACAGTGCCACCAGAACGTAAACCATTATCATAAAGGCTATAGCAATCAGTAAGGCAAATAAGACACTATAAACGGGATTATGAACATCTACACCAAGACCAAAATAGTTCCCTAAGGTAACAATCAGCGCTTGGCCAATTCCCATCACGATAAAAGTTAGCATTCGCGCAGCAAACTGTTCGCGCTTGGAGTAAAGTTTTTTATCTCTTCCCTTTAAGTAAAACTCTGTTACAGCAACACTGGAGAAGAGAACAGCTCCCACCCATAAACACAGCGCAGTGTAGAAAGGTGTACTTGCTGAACCATTGTTTGCAATCGGATATATTGCATTTTCTTGAAGCTCAACAGGCTGTGCGAGGAAGTCGCTTTCTTTAATCGCATCTAGTTTCAAAAGTTTTACAATTTCGCCAAGATTGACCTCTTTTTCTCCTTTGTGTATAGCATCAGCGGCTTTACGGATTCCGGTTTTGATACTTGGCCAGTCATTAATGATGAGGTCATTTGCTTGAGCTAAAGCTTTTTCAAGATCAGGCATTTTTTCATTGATTGTTCCCAAGGTTTCGGTGAGTTCCTTGCGAATAGCTGGGTAATCGTTTTTGATAAAGTCGGCAGCCTTATCAAGCTTTTGCTCAACAAGTGGCAGTTCATTTTGATAAAGTGAAGCCCCTTTGTTGATGGCATTGATGATTGTGGCCATGTTGCCGTTGAGCATGAGGTTAGCGTTGTGAACTTCTTGTTTGATTGCGGGCAACTCTTTTTGATACTTTTCAAGTAAAGCAATGGCATTCGAAACAGTCTTACCTGTAGAGTTGAGCAAGGATTCAAAATCAATAGCTTGGGCTTTGGTTAAGAGACCTTGGGCAGTTTTAATGGTTGCGATGAGTTGTGTAAGAATTTTATTAAGTGATGTACTTACTGCATTGACATCAATGTTGTCAATAAGAGCAGAGAGGTTATTGGCCAGCGTTTCAATTTCACTCAGAGCCTGATCAATATCTATTGCTTCACCATTTGCAATAGCTGTTTTTAAAGTTTCTAATCTACCATCAAGTTTTATCAGCGCCTCAGAATACGCATTAAGTTTTTGAATTGCGCTATCGAAATTATGATTTCCAGTACTTGCCTGTGCATTTTCTAGAAAGGTGATGAGGTTTTTGATGATATTTTCTTGTTGTTGAATATTATCTTGGAAATTTTGAATAGCAGCTATTTTTTCCTCGGGGCTGAGATGATTATTGCTCAAGGCTGCTCTTATTGCTTTCACATATGAAGAAGTAGAGTGGGCAAAATTTTGCAGAGCTTTCAAAGTTATATCAAGGCTGTTTGTAATGCTCGGCAAGGCGTTTTGGAGCTGAGTTGCACCGTCCAAAGTAGTAGAAGCTAACTCATTAGCTTGGTTGCCAAGTTTACGAATATCTGGCAAGGCAGTTTGGACTTGCTGGATGATGGTTAGGCCTTGTTTGGCTTCTTGAATACCTTCATTCATTGTTTGTTCAACAGAAGCAAAGTCATTGTCAATCATTGCAATCTGTTTCCCGGCATTTTGAATCTCAGGTATTTTTTCTTGCAGTGTCATGATGATGGAAAGCTGGTTTTTGATCATGGGCATACTGTCATCCAGTTGCACAACCTTTTGACCGAGCGCATCAACTTCAGGCAAGTAGTCAATAAAGTCGTTTGCCTTGTCAAGCTTAGCTTTTAAATCAGGCATCTTATTATGTAAGTCAACCACTTGCTGTGTATACTGATCAATTGTGCCTAAATTATCATTGGTTGATAAAATGATACTCTTTATCTTTTGGATGCTGACCATGTTTTTATCAATGTCGTATCCGATATCATTGAAGGTTTTGAGCAGGGTGCTGCTTGCTGTCTTAATGAATTCTTCGGAAATCTGACTTTGTAAAGAAGTCGCACCTTTCGAAGTAATTTTCGGGGCAATGGCATTTATTTTTTCATTGATAGAGTAAACAATTTTAGGCTTATGGATATCCCCGGTGGTAAAGCTGAGCAGATTTTTTGAAAAATCCTCTGGCAGATAGATACCCGCGTAGTATTTGCCAGACTTAACCCCTTTATCTAACTCTTGTTTAGAGTCGACAAATTTCCAGCCGAGCTGCTTATTCTTTTTTAGGTTTTTCAGGACTTCATCACCAATATTGATTGACTTGTCCTGAAATTTTTCTGTTCGGTCATCACTATAAACCGCGATTGGAAGCTGTGAAGTATTCGCATAAGGATCCCAAAGGGCTTTAATATTAAACCAAGCGTATAAAGATGGGATAAACATCAAAGCAAGAACTAAAAAAATTGCTATTGGATTTTTAAAGATACGCTTCCAATCTAGAATAAATAGTTTCCCAGTATTTTTTATATGTTTCACATATTCTCCTCTTTTAGTAAATCTAAGGCAGTTTAAATTCTTGTTATCAGCTGATTAGAGCCATCAACAGTGCGGAAATTTGTTCGGGTGTTTCTTTCCGTTTGCGACGAATCCAAGCTTGAGTTAAACCGAAAATAGCATTGGCATAGTAGGTTGTCATATAGATACTCTCCAATTTGTCTAGTTTTTCCCGCTTAGGATTATGAGGTAAGATAGAACGCGCCAAAATATTTTTCAGTTGGGCCTGCATGAACTGATGGATTTCTTTGCTGCCATTTTCTGAAAATAAAGCAGCATAAATTTCATTATTATCAAGAAACTCATAAGTTTCTAGCATTGTTTTATAAAGATCACCATTGTTTTTTTCGAAAACATATTCGATTGTGTTAAATAAAGTTTTTTGGTACTGATCAATCATGTCGTACTTGTCTTGATAATGCGTATAAAAGCCACTGCGACTGACCTTAGCTACCTTCACAAGTTCAGTTGTTGTGATGTGGTCAAAGGGTTTTTCTTGCAAAAGCTGAGTTATTGCATCACGAAGTCGTGCTTTTGTACGTTCTTTTCTATTCTCCATAACTCCTCCTTTATCTATTGTTAAAACATAAAGAGAACATGCTGTCTATAATAATCAAAGATATTCATTACAAGTCCCATTGAGCTTACGGTATGCAATTATAGCACAAAATGGACGTTGTGTCTATAATTTGGCGTTTTAATTTTCAGCCTTCTGAGCTGAATCAGTACCTCTGATTTTAAGATATGATGCAGATAAAAAACGGTCCAATCCTTAAATTACACGGTTTAAGGATGATTTTTTGCTGAAATATTTTTTTGAGGACATGCCATCTTCCGTACGAGTATATGACTTTTTGACATCTTTTTGTAAACAAAATAGAATAATATTTTAACCGAAAAGTAACAAATTGTTGACAAGTGTAATTTGTTGTGTTAAACTATCATTCAGGTGAGAAAGCGCCTACATTTTGCACAGAGGCAAATCTCACACACCATCGCCTAATAGGTGAACCATTATTATTTGAAGGAGGCCTTATTATGGGACAAATTTCCGTAACGCCTGAAGAACTCAAACAAGAAGCACAAGTTTATATTCGCTCTAAAGATGCGATTGAAGCAGCCATTCAAGAGGTGAATCGCATGAACGACATCATTGCCCAGCAATGGAAAGGGCAAGCCTTTCAGTCTTATTTGGAACAGTACAATCAGCTTTATCAAAACGTTCAAAAATTTGAAGAGTTGCTTGAAAATATCAACCAACAGCTCAATAAATACGCAGATACTGTTGCTGAGCGTGATGCGCAAGATGCGCAAAGCTTTGGCTTCTAAGCATTTTCTTAAGGGCACCTTGTGGCGCCTTTTTATATTGATAGGACTAAAGATGAAATACAACAGAATAGTTTTAATATTTCTTTTCTTGCTTCTGAGTCACCCAGTTTCTGCACAGGCTGATGGTCGTCTGGTCTTGGATACTTCTGTACTTACAAATCAGAAGTCTACAGGAACAGGGACCAGTCGTTTTGAGATTCGGGGGCGGATTTTCTCTGAGGCCTTGAATAAAAGGGTCGAGGCTCAGAAAAAGCAGTCTGAAACGGTCAGTCAAAGCCATAAAAGGATAGATTTCACAAAGACCCATACCGCCCCGCTTTACACCAGGGATTTTAAAGCCCTCAAAAGTGGACTTTTTAAAGATTATACAGGCAGCCAAATTGCTTCGAAAGAACAAGGGAATCACTCTGAAAACCAGGCCCTTTGGCTACTTTTATTTGCGGCCTTACCACTACTGGTCCTGACCTACTTTGTGGCCAAAGGCTTTAGGAGAAAGAGATATGAACAAGCACATCGCGATTAGCTTAGAATGGATGCACAAGCAGGTGGACGTGCTGGTGCCAGGAAACATAACGCCCAATCGCTTGGTAGAACTTTTGACAGAGACATTTGTTGCAAGAGGTCAAGTCTTGC
Organism: Lactococcus sp. UBA7128; assembly: GCF_002492185.1. Lineage (NCBI taxonomy): Bacteria > Bacillati > Bacillota > Bacilli > Lactobacillales > Streptococcaceae > Lactococcus > Lactococcus sp. UBA7128. Next base: position 6,778 of record NZ_DKXK01000073.1, on the reverse strand, counting down.
CTGAAAAGTGGCACTTTAGGGTCAAGGGAAAACCCCTACCTCTGTCGTCTGGCCGAACCTTGGAAGAATTGCAAGTAAGCACTGGAGATATTTTCCAGATTATAGCAGGAGAAAATTATGAAATGTTTTGACGGACAAACGACATTAGAATTCGACACAAGCCAAAGCACTTGGCGCATCTTTTTTACAGGGGCACAAGTGGCTCCCATTGATTTAGACTTCATCCAGCAGAAGGTTCAACTTGAGAAATCTCAGGATGAACGTTTTGCTTACAGTGTAAACTATCAAGTCCCGGCATCTACACAGACTCTAAGTGCACTTATCAAGGATACGCAAGAGGAATTAAGTCGTCTGGCTCTTGCTATAAACTTGAGAGAACTCACAGGTGAGTGGGCGGAGTTTCAGGTTCCTTTTGTGCACCCAGAAAATATTATCCTCAAAGACGGCCATTTAAGCTTTGTACATAAGGGGTTTGAAAGCAGTCTTGCGCCAATGGCAAATGATACAGGACTTTTTCTCACACAGTATAAGGCTTTGGTTTTTGCGGTGCTGTACCCTAAAACTTCATTTGAAGCCTTTTTAGGGGCTGAAAACAGTCTGAAAGACAAGTTTTCAGCCGCCCTTGCTCGCAGTGAACACATTGAAGACATTCAAAACATCCTTCAAGCACGATACAAGAAGGTGCAGACCACCGAAGCGCAAAGTCTGACCAAGGTCTCCAAAGTCCGTTATGGCATCTTCAAATATGGTGGCTCTTTAGCCTTGCTTGCGGCTCTTGTTCTTGCGTTCATCACTTATATTGATAAAACAACGACTTTGCCTAAGGCGGAAGCAGTGCAAAGTGCCCAGGCCAGCTTTATTACCCAGCATTATGATCAAGCACTTCTAGCGCTTGAAAAATATGAGCCCCAGGACTTATCAAAGGAGGCAAGATTCGTTTTAGCTGCTGCCTCAGTTAACCTGGCCCACTTGACCACGGCGCAAAAGACAGCGGTCCTGAACACGATTGCGCCAAGTACAGATGATAATACATTGGACTTCTGGATCTACCAAGGACGTGGTGCCTTTGAAAAGTCTCTGGATTTGGCAAAAAATATCGGGGATAACCAGTTGACCCTCCTTGCCTATACGGACCTTTATGAGGCCACAAAGCTTGACAAGAAAATGAAGGGGACAGAAAAGCAAAAACGCTTGGAAGACTACGAGAAGCAAATTCAAGAATTAAGCAAGGCATTGGAGTAAACAGATGAAAGATTTATTTGACACAGCTCCCCAGACTCAGAAGAATCAGAACTTTTTGGATGAAGGGGCGCATCCAGAAGCCCTCCTTTATGCGGTCTATGTTCTTAAAACGCGACTTGAGCGACTGACCCTCAGCCAGTCGCATCTCTACGACAGCTATGAGGAGGTAGCGGTTGGTCTCATGGGAGAGGAGCTGATGATTGGCGGTTCGCGTGCAGCGCATGGCCGATTTCAACTTGAAAATGATGCGAGAGAATTTTTCGTTTTGGATGCCAGACAGCTGCATACACACTTTTTACGCTTGGACAAAGGGGATTTTATCATCAGTAATACGCACAGAAATTGTGCGATTCAGACCCAAGATGCCTCAACCATCGTCATTGATCATCGAGATTCTAAAAACCCTCAGGTCTTGCTTAAGCCAGAAGGGGATTTCCTCTATTTCAAAAACCAAAAAGTTACTCACCCTATAGGTTTCAAGTGGGAGGTGGGAGATCAGTTGCTCACCCCTGAGCTGATGATTGAGCGCAGACCTGCACAGTGGAAAGTGACGGTCTTTACAGATAAGGTCATTTTTAAACCGCAAAATTTCCTAGAGGTGCGTAGAAAACTGGAAAAACCACAAGATTTTCCAGAATATCGCCGTTCTCCCCGCTTGAACCTTGAAGTCCCAGAAGACAAGTTTTCTTATCAAAAGATGGATGCAGCAGAAGAAAGCACAAAAAACGGCTTAGTCAAAACGATTTTGGCCCCCTTGATTACTCTGGGTGGGATGGCTGGTGTTTCGGTGATGACGGGCTCAAACCCTGCCATGCTTTTAGCTACAGGTCTTACAGCTGCCATGACCGGGGTCTTTACCGTTACTCAGTATCGGACAGATAAGAAAGAGCAGAAGGCTAGAGCAGCTGAGCGCGAGGCAAACTATCAGTCCTATGTGACCAAGACAACGAGCGAAATCGCCCGCAAACACCGCAAGGAAAATCAAGTCCTCCATTACCAGCAACCCAGCCCCACTCAACTTTTAGACAAGATTGAGCAGTATGATGCCAGACTTTACGAGCGTATGGTCAATCATAAGGATTTCCTGCAGGTATCTCTTGGTACAGGGACACGCCTGTCTCGTCTTAAGGTGAGTTCAGATTATACCCCACGTGATGAGGACGAATGGGCCAAGCATGTCAAGGGCTTAGTGACACACTTTAGCCAACAAAAAGAAGTGCCCATCCCCTTAGACTTGTACAGGCAAAGTCTGGGTCTTGTGGGGAATTATGAGGACTTAAAAAGAACCGTATCGCATCTGCTCTTACAAATGGCTTTCTTTCATTCTTACCGTGATGTGAATTTCATCAGTCTAGTGCCAGAAAGCGACTATGAAGGTTATTGGAAGCAATGGCGCTTTGTGCCTCACTTCAAGATGGCAGCCATCAACACACGGGGGCTGGTCCACAATGCTAAATCTCGTGATATGATTCTCTCAAGTTTCTATCAACTTTTGAAGGTCCGAAAACAAGAGCTGGAAGCGGCAGGTCGCGAGAAACCGACCTTTCTCCCGCACTTTGTCTTCACAGTCTTTGAGGATGCCTATCTGGCTGGTCACGGGCTCAACGCATTCTTGGCTGAGGATATGAGTGATTTGGGGGTCACAGTTATTTGGTCCAAGGAAGATAAAAAACTTCTGCCAGAAACAGTGACAGCCTTGGTTGAAATCAAAAATCAGACGGCTGGCATTTTGGTTCAAAGCAATGGGAAAATCATGGAACAGCTCTTCAAACCTTATCCAGAAGTAGAGGATAAGGAAGGCTACGAGATTCTGCTTCGCCAGCTGGGCGCTTTGACTCATATGGAAGTAGAGAAAAATGCCATTCCGGAGCGCTTGTCCTTGTTAGAACAGTACATGGTTGAGCGCACAGAGGAGTTGAATATCTCAGAGCGCTGGGCTCAAGCGCAGCCCAATAAGTCCATTCAATCGATGATTGGTTGGAAGGGAGCTCGCGAGCCTTCTTACTGGGACTTACACGAACAAGTCCATGGTCCACACGCCATCGTGGGTGGAACATCGGGCTCTGGAAAATCAGAGTTCTTGACCACCTACTTGATGGGGCTGGCCATTAACTTCAGTCCGGAAGATATTGGCATGCTTATCATCGACTGGAAGGGCGGCGGGATTGCCCATACACTGTCTGACCTGCCTCACTTCATGGGTGCTATCACTAATCTGGACGGGGCAGGAACAGCTCGGGCTTTGGCTTCTATCAATGCCGAGCTGAAAAAACGTCAAGCCCTCTTCAACACCTATGGCGTGAATAATATCAACGGCTACATGAAGCTCTACCGTGAACGCCATCATCCGCGGGAAGGCGTGCTTTATCCAAGAGAAGCCCTGCCGCATCTGATCTTGGTTTCGGATGAATTTGCCGAACTGAAAGAAAATGTGCCAGAGTTCTTGACCGAGCTGACCTCTGTGGCTCGTATCGGTCGCTCACTGGGTGTCCATCTTATCCTTGCGACACAGAAACCAGACGGTGTGGTCAATGACCAGATCGATGCCAACTCCAAGTCCAAAGTAGCCCTTAAGATGTCTGATGAGAACAACTCCAGAGCCTTGATAAAAACTGTGGATGCGGCCCATATCAGCACAGCGGGTCGCGGTTATCTGCGTGTGGGTGAGTCTGAGCTTTACGAACTGTTCCAGTCGGGATATGGTGGGGTGGCTTACACTCCTGGTGGAGCTGAGGAAGAGATTAAAGACGAACGGATTTATGCCATCAACGAGTTGGGGCAGGCTGAGCTGCTTTATGATCCGCGAGAGGAAGTGGTGGATCAAGAGAAGGAGAAAGAAGAGCCAGAAAGCCAGCTGAGTGCGGTTATCAAGAGCATTAAGGCTGTCTTTGAGGCTTCTGACTATCAAAAACCCCAGCAGCCTTGGCTGCCTAATCTGCCCGAGAAGATAGCGACACCCATGGTTAAAGTGGGCAATGAAAGAAGGCTCAAGATTCCTCTGGGTCTATTGGATATCCCAAGTGCCCAAAGGCAAGACGTGTACAACTTTGACTTGGACGAGCACTCACACACGGTGATTTTTTCAAGCCCTGGCTTTGGGAAATCGACCACATTACAAACCCTTGTGATGAACTTGGCAAGACAAAACACGCCAGAGCACCTCCACTTCAACCTTCTAGACTTTGGGACAAATGGCTTATTGCCACTTAAAAATCTGCCGCATGTGGCAGATATGGTCATGCTTGAAGAGGAGGAGAAATTATCCAAAATGCTGGGTAGGATCTCGTCTGCCCTTGTGACTCGCAAAGCCCTTTTCAAGGCGGAAGGTGTAGCCAACCTCACGCAGTACGAAAGCAAAACGAAGGAGCAACTGCCCATCCTCGTCAATGTCCTTGATGCTTATGACAACTTAACCCCACAAGACAAGCGCAAGGATGCCATCGATGAGCTGCTTATGCAGGTCTTGCGTGAAGGTCAAGCTCTGGGTATTTATCTTGTGCTTACAGCTGGACGTTATAACGGTATCCGGATGAATATGATGGCTAATATCCAAACTAAACTTGCCCTCTTCCTCAATGAAGATTCAGACCTTGGCAGTATCATTGGCCGTGAGAAACTGGAACAAGTAGAAGTTCAGGGACGCGGGCAAGTTAAGCTGGAACAGGCTTTATCTGTGCAGATTTATCTGCCTGCTCAGGCAGAAAATGAGGCACAACTCTTGGAAATGCTTGAGCATGAGATTAAGCTCATGGATGAAGCGTGGACGGGAGTGAGGCCGGAGAGGATTCCGATGGTAGGAGAACATGTTGACTTTGAACAATTTGAGACTTTTGACAAAGAGAAGTTTTATTTAGGCTTAAATAAGAGTGATGCTCAGCCTGTAACTTTTGAGCTTTTCAAAGGTCAACCCTTAACACTCTTGTCTTCAAATAAAAAGCAAACCTTATTCCTTGGAGAATTCATTGCGGAACAACTTGCGGATTTTGAAGGGGATATTATAAAAATTGATTTTATCGGTAATTTGACCGATGTGCCAAGTTCGCTTGCCATTGGTAAAGAAGAAATTACGAAACAGAGTGTTGATGTTCGAGAAGCATTGGGAGCTTTAACGATATCACAAAAAGAAGAACAAAGAATCGTAATACTGAATGGCCTCTCACAAATTTTGGCTAAACTTCAAGTTACAGCAGAAGCCTTTATTGAGCTTTTAGAGGAGACGAATGAAAATACCCAATATATTCTTTTAGACTTATTCAATAACATTGGTAGTCCTATGAATCTCATGACAAAGGCTATAAAGGAAAATCTACAACATATCCTTTTTGCAGGAGATATGCAAAGTCAAGCTCTGGTAGATTTGAGCATGGAGGAACGTAAGCGAAAATTTGCCTTACAAGAAATGTTCTACCTCAATGATGAAAGTCTAAATATGTTGGTATTGCCAAGGAAAGGAGGTGGAGAAGATGAGTGAACTGCCTCGATTAATTCCCTTAGGTTCAGCAGTTAGGTTGAAAAATGAAGAAGAGGATACGAAAGTTTATGTTGTGATTGGACGCGCTTTTATGGATGCCCAGACATCAGGCTATCAAACAGTTGCCTATCCTCATGGTTATGGTGAGAAATATCGTATTCATGTTTTTAGGGAACAAGAGCTGGAAGTGGTTTTGGAAGGCTACAGTAGTGATAAAGAAGAAGCAGCCTTTATTCAAGAGCGTTTAGCAGAGATGAAAGAACGCCAGAAAAATCCTCCATCTCAGAGCACTTCACATGAAACAGAAGAGAGACAAGAAAAGACTTTAAGCCATGAAGAACGACTTAAAGAAGACCCTTTTTATAAATTTAGGAAAGTAGAGGAGAAATAATGGCAGAATTTAAATCAAGTACAGGAGCGGCTTCTAGAGCTGTTGGCGGTTTTCAGAAAATAAGTTTTTCCCCAGCCCAAGCAAAAGTCAACCGCAGTACAGCTAGGAGTATGAGGAATGGGAAAAAACTTTCGGATAATGTTTATAAAAGCGTTGCGGGCCTCAATAAAAAAATGCTTGAATTAGCAAAAGCTATCCCCGCTTATGCCCAAAAAGTAGAAGCAGATGACCTAAAGGATTCACAGATGATTATGAAAGTTCTTCCGCCTAACTTTGGCTCCTCAAAATCATCATCTATTTTTTAGGAGGACTTGTGATGAGTGAAAAAAAGGTAGAACTTTCTCGAAGTATACAGTCTAAGGAAGAAGAAATTCAAGATTTTAATCGCATCAAGCAGGGATTTTTGGAAGTGGTCTCAGACTTTTCAAGAACAGTCAAGCAAACACAAGAAATCTTGATGGAGAACCATGAAGCCGGGACAGACTCAGACGATTTTGAAGCCAAACAGGCATTTGAAAATGAACAACTCTTCTTCCAAGAAACAATAAAGAAAACGCGAATGTTAGAGGCAGACTTAGAAGAGGAGAGTCAGAAACATCTCCACCAACTTCAAAAAGACTTGGACGATTTGGAAGGACAAAAGCGAAAGGAAGAAACAAATGGGCGCTAAATAT
>NZ_DKXK01000063.1:0-3418 GCF_002492185.1 Lactococcus sp. UBA7128 | reverse complement strand
GTCTATTTTACTTGGTTCTTTTCATAATCCAGTTTTTCTTTTACAAATTAGGTTATAATAAAAGCATGTTTGATTTTATCAAGAAAAATATTTGGTTGCTCCTAGGAAGTTTTCTTCTCCCTGTTGGATTGCTCGCGGTGGCTTTTGCCTTCCTCGGCATTTATTGGGGGAGTGATACTTCTATTCTTGCTGGCGATGCCTATCATCAGTATGTCGCTATTCACACCCTCTATCGCGATATTCTTCATAATAGTAACCTAGGATTTCTCTATACTTTCACCAATGGTTTGGGGCTCAATCTTTATGCCTTTTCGGCTTACTATATGGGGAGTTTCTTCATTCCCATTACTTATTTTTTCAATGTTCATAATATGCCTGATGCGCTCTATCTGATCACGCTTTTAAAGTTTGGTACGATTGGACTCTCTAGCTTTGTTGCATTGAAAAATATGTATAAGAAAATTCCTTCTCTCCTCATCCTTGCTCTGTCAACTTCATTTGCCCTAATGAGCTTCTTAACAAGTCAAGTGGAAATTATTATGTGGCTGGATGTCTTCATTTGGCTTCCCTTAATCATATGGGGAATGCATGCGCTGCAAGACTTTGGAAAACGTCGTCTCTATTTTATTACCTTAAGCATCTTATTTATCCAAAATTACTACTTTGGTTTTATGGTTGCTATTTTCCTCATTTTTTACTTTCTGGCGCGTTCAACATTCCAAAAATGGTCGTGGAGAAAATTTTTTGATTTTGCTCTCACCTCTGCTTTGTCTGCTTTCACAAGCTTAATTATGCTATTGCCCATGTATCTAGACTTGAAAGCAAACAATAGCCAGGCTGTCTCGCAAATAAATGCGCTCTGGACTCAGAATTCTGATCTTTTTGATCTTTTTTCTAAAAACTTCATTGGTGCCTATGACACCACACAGTACAACGCTGTACCAATGATTTATCTTGGGCTTCTGCCTCTTGTTCTTGCCCTCACTTTCTTCTTCCTCCCTCACGTCAAGTGGCGGACTAAACTTGCATTTGGTGCTTTGTTTACTCTTCTGATTGCTTCTTTCTATCTTCAATTTTTAGATTTAGCATGGCAAGGCATGCATTCGCCTAACATGTTTTTACATCGTTATGCTTTCCTCTTTTCTTTGATCATTTTACTCTTGGCTTGTGAAACGCTCACACGTTACAGGCAAGTAAAATTATGGATGCTTTTATTGCCTTTTATCTTCCTTACCTTTGCTTTTATTATCACAGCCTTGCTGGGAGGATACCCTTATATTTATGCGCTTCATGTTCTCCTTACATTACTTTTTATACTGGCTTACTTTCTGGGTGCCTTGACTTTCTTCAAAAAGTGGCTTCCTTGGCGTCCTTTACTTATTATCCTTTCTCTATTTATGGCCGCAGAGGCTGGTCTAAATACTTATTATCAGCTTTCTGGTATCAAAAGAGAATGGAATTTTGCCAGTAGAAATTATTACAATACCCAAACAGAGTTCATACAACCACTTATCGCAAATGTCCATTCTCGGACAGGCAATACCTTTGTCCGAACTGAAAATATAGCGCCTGACACTGCAAATGACGGCATGAAATATAACTATAATGCACTGTCCCAGTTTTCTTCCGTTCGTAACAGTAACTCCAGTAAAATCATGAAACTCCTAGGATTTCATGCGGATGGCACCTATCTTAACCTCCGCTATCCTGAGAATACTCTAATCATGGATTCGCTGCTTTCTATAAATTATAATATCAATCAATTTCAACCAGAAAAATATGGTTTTAAACAAATGAAGCCTTATTTATTTGAAAATAAAAATGCCCTGTCTTTAGGTATATTTGTTCAGAATGAATTTAAAGATGCGCCACTTATTGACAATAAAAAAGAATTCTTGAAAAATCAAGAGTCCTTTCTCAACCATCTGACACAGCGTGATGAAAAATATTTCACTCAGTTCTATGCAAACTCTGAAACCAGCAACAGTAATATATCAGGAAATAAAAATCAAGTTACTCTTACACGAAAATTGGGAGAAGAGGGCGGTGCTTCTGTAAGTTATGATCTTACAGCTCCTGCCCATAGTCAGATTTATCTTGAGCTTCCTAATGTGAGCTATCTCAGTCAAAATTCAAAAACAACGACGATCAGTATCAGTGCTGGTGCAAAAATCCTCCATGTTTATAATGTGAACAGCAAGAATGTCGGAAACTTTTATAATTTAGGTTACTTTGCAAAGGCTACGCCATTAAAAGTAAGTATTTCTTTTCCAGAAAATACTCAAGTTTCTTTTGGAACAACAAGGTTCTGGGCTCTGGATACAAATAAATATCAAACGGCTATCGATAGCTTGAAAAAAACAGAAGTCAAGACGGAACAAGTCAAAAATGGAATTCATCTGACTTACAAAGCAGACAGCTCTGGACAGCTCTTCCTCACACTTCCTTACGATAAAGGGTGGACTGCTAAGCTGGATGGAAAACCGGTTAAACTAGATAGGGCGCAGCAAGGTTTCATGAAACTGGACGCTCCTACAGGACAACATAAGGTAGAGCTTCAATTTTTCCCGCAAGGGCTTAAGGCTGGGCTAACTTGTTTCTTTGTTGGTATCTTTTTATTTATTGGTTATGATTTTGTAAAGCGAAAAAGCAGTATGAGGGACCAGAAACACTAAGTTGAGAGAGACTTGTAAAGTTTAAACATCAAAAAATCGCTTGTTCTTGACACGCAGGAGTGCCATGGCAAGCGATTTTTCTTTTGAGTCGACTGGTCCCTATATCTATGTTTCAGAATCTTGCATTATTATAGGGATAATTCTGTTATTGGTGAACGATGATTGCGGGGCGGACACCTCTATTCGGAGCCGCTGGACCAGTACCATAACCTGCTCCACTTAGTTGACCTTGAAGATTGTGCAAAGAAGAACCAACTAACCAAACCCTGTGACCACTCACAACACTAGGAGTGCGAAGGAGCCAACCATCATTTTCTCCCTGATCTGTTGCTCGATTAGAAAAATCAGTAAATGCCCTACCCGGTCCTGATAGACGAACTACATCTGCCAAGGAAAGTGCAAAGGCCCGCGGGGTACCGCTTGGATCAACTTGGGTTGTATCTGCCTCAACTTCTGGGAATGCATGCAGATTGGCTGTTAACCATCTATTCTGCCCCTCCCAAACGATATCAGCATCCGCCACAACTCCTGTGTCAAAGCTATCCGCTACAGGTTGAGTCATAGCTTGAACTGCTGGGTCAAGAGCAGCGTACCATGTGTTAAGGCGATTATCCTGTTGGAAAACACCTTCTCCAAGGAAAGAGTCATTCCGAATAATCAGATGATTCCCACTACTCATATTCTCCAAATAGCGGTACTGCTCCCCAGCCATAGTAAAAATGGTCCCCGGTGCCATGATGCTA
>NZ_DKXK01000013.1:0-4801 GCF_002492185.1 Lactococcus sp. UBA7128 | reverse complement strand
GGACAATTGAGAGGACAATGCTTATGAGCAGTGAAGCAATAAGAAAAAATATTTTTTTACCGGTTCTTTTGGTCATCTAATCTCCACCTCCCCTTTCTTACTTATCCATTTTAAGCACATATTCCTTATGCCCATTGATTTCTTTCTCCTCCACCTCTGTTTCTGGTGGAAGTGTGAAGGCTGGGCGGACATGGGCGGGGTAGGCAACTCCATTCCCTCCAAACTTCCCATCATTAATCGTATCTGCTACTGCAGAAGCCGTTTCAAAAGCAGTACGAAGCCACCAAGTATAAGCGACAGGGTCGTTTTCCAAATAAGCGAGTCTAGTCGTATTTCCACCATCCTTTCTCTTGAAATATAACAAATTTTCCTCTTCTTCCAAACGAATTCTTTGCTTATAGTTCCCTACATCAATATCCGAAAGCAAGAAAAGTTTCCGCTTTATTTTATCTATATGCCTACTTTCAAAGTTAGGTTTTAGAGCTTTTATCCCAAGCTCTGTGAGGGGAATATTTTCTTGCACATTTTTAGGCAAACGATTAATATACTCTTTGTTCATAAAGGCATCAATCATACTATGCCCGTAATAAAATCTTTTCCAGCCTTCTTGAAAGGGCATGGGCGGATCCAGCAAGTATTTTCGAAGCAGTAAGACATTGCCTTGACCGATATAATTTTTTGTGAGAACTAGATAGGGCACTAACTTACCATCTTCTTTGATATGAACGGTATAACCTAAGCGTTTGTCTTTATCATAGGCTATATCTCTTAGGATTTGGGGGTCTTTTGCAGGAAACAAATATACAAGTTCCTCTCTCTTTATGAGGACAATTGAGAGGACAATGCTTAAGAGTAGTGAAGCAATAAGTAAAAATATTTTTTTACTGGTTATTTTGTTCATCTAATCTCCCCTTTCTTACTTATCTATTTTAAGCACATATTCCTTACGTCCGTTAACTTTTTTCTCCTCCACCTCCGTTTCTGGTGAAAGTGTGAAGGCTGGACGGACATAAGAAATGTAGGCAACACCATTTCCTCCAAACATCCCTTCATAGTCAACTACCTTAGCTACCGCAGAATCCGTCGCAAAAGCAGTACGGAGCCACCAGCTATAAGGAGTTGAATCCCCTTCTGAATAAGCTAACCTGTCTTCTTTTACTCCACCTTTTCGCTTAAAATACAGTAAATTACGATCATCTCCCTTGCGATGTTTGCCTCTACTATTTCCAATATCAACGTCTGAAAGCAAGAAAAATTTCCGCTTTATTTTTTCTATATGCCCCCTTCCAGCATGTTCTGCCGAAGGCTTTATCCCCAGCTCTGTGAGAGCAATATTTTCTTGTATACCTTTAGACAAACGCTTGATAAAGTCCTTGTGCATAAAGGCATCCGGTATGCTATGTCCATAATAGGCTTCCTCCCAACCATCCCGAAAAGACATGGGTGGATCTACGAGGTGTTTTCTTAAAAGCAAAACATTACCTTGTCCGATATAATTTTTCGTGAGCACCAGATAGGGCACTAGCTTCTCATTTTCCTTAATATGAACGGTATAACCTAAACGCTTATCCTTGTCATAAGCTAAATCTCTTAGGATTTGGGGTTCTTTAACAGGAAGCAAATATACAAGTTCCTCTCTCTTTATGAGGACAATTGAGAGGACAATGCTTAAGAGTAGTGACGAAATAAGAAAAAATATTTTTTTACTGGTCATTTGGCTTTACCTCTCTAAACTTCGCAACAAGTTCTTCCTCAGCTTTTACTTGGTGCTGATAAGTATTTTCCGAAGATAAAAGCACATCTCCTTTGTACCAACCCACAAACTCCGCATTTTCTCGTGGAAGAGCATATAAGGGCGAATAGTTGGCAAAGCGAGTCATTCCACCCCCTAGGACAAAGCCTAGGTTTTCGTTTTCCACTCTAATATTTGTCGAGTAATATTTTGATGACTCTTCTTTACCGCTCGTTTCTGAGCTTAGCTGTTCTCCCTCCTTGACGAGTTCTGTAGCTTTATCTTCTGATTCTTTATAGAGGTTTATCTCAACTTTTTCTCCCGCATTTAGTTCAACATCTTCAAACTCTTCGGTCAGAACTACGCTTCCGTCCTTATTATCAATGGTCTGTACAGTATAATCCACCTTTGTCGCCTCGCTGGCTTGGACAAGGACTGTCGTGTCTTCTGCTGCTGAAGTGGAAAGCTCCATGACTTCATCCGTCGAATATTTCTCCATTTCTCCTGTTTCACGTTTTACCTTAATGTCTACATCTCCTGCTATTAGGATACGTTTTGAGGTTTTGCTTGGCTCAGGAGCCTCAATCTTTTTCTTTTGATAATTTTCATCCTGCGCCCTCAACCATGCGAGGCAAAGGTCAGGATGATGGGCTTGGGCAACTGGGTCTAAGTTTGCTATGAGAGTCACTGAAAGATTAGGATGTTTAATCATAAATTTGAACACAAGCTCTCGAAAAGTCTCTGCTAAAGACTCAATTCGTACCTCTGAATGATTGACCAACCCCATGTTTCTCAACCAATCAATAACAAAATTTTTCACCCTCGTTGCATTACTTCCTAACATCATAGAGGTGACAAGATTTTTAAATAAACTTTTTGTAAGTTTTTCCCTATCTTCAACCCGTGTTGTGAAATAGAGTTCAGCTAGTATTCGTATGTCCTCTTGATACACGTTAACATACTTATTTCTATGCTTTATTTGCTCAACTGCAAAGGTTCTGATGATGTCATCCAGAGATTCATTCATTCTCTTACCCTCTGGATCATCCACAATTAAGCCATTAAAAATATCCAGTATACTTATTTTTTTAGCTTGAAATTCTTCTAGTTTATAGTTTAAGTTAGAGTCTAGCTTTTTTAATTCCGCTTCCATTCGACTTTTGGCAGATTCATAAACCTCTTGGGGAAGTAGAGTTTTATCAGGCAAAGACGAATCCTGCCCATAACGTGTAAACTCAAACGGATAGACCTCCGGTCCCACTTTAGTCACCACATCATTGACATTAATAACATTGACAATATTATCATGTCGTTCATTATCATTCCCCGTTCCCTTCAAAGTCCCCGCAGGTGCTTCAAAGCAGAAAGCATACATATCTTCTGCTTTGAGTTCACCACTGGCCAACTTTCGCCCCTTATTTAAAGCGCCAGCGGTCAAGCTGGTTACTGCAGCTGCTCGGCTATAGCCGTTAATCCAGAGCTTTATCTTGCCTGTCACCTTGTTTTCTTTCAAGTATTGGTCTAAAAAGGTCAACACTTTTTCGCTGGCTTCTCTAAAACCTTGATGCTCGCCTGACCGTCCTAAAGTCAGGTTACTGGCCCACTCTGCTTCGTAACCCCCGCCTCGGATGGCTAGAGCTATCAAGGTGTAGTCTTCTTCTTTGACGGTCAGTTTTTTCTGGGCAATGACCGCACCAATCGAGTCTTTCGAGGGTCTTTCTTGAAAATGCTGGTTAGCCTTGAATTTTTCAAAACCGATTTCTTCCAGTAGCTGCTTCGCATTTCTATTTTTTAAAAGATAGTTTTTTTCTTGGATACTGGACCAAGCAGCCAGTTCTAGGTTGAGGGACATGGTCGCTAGCCTTGGGTCATAAGGGCGATTTTTCTCCTTGCGATAAGCATAGGCACTCTGCTCAAAATAAGAATCACTGTAGTGGTAGACGGCTTGAGAATCCTTGACTTCTTTTCCTGCAGGTGCGGAACCATAGTTAAAAGTCCCTGATTGGAAATCCTTTCCCGCCTCCTTACTTTTAAAAACAAAATCCATATCTTGTACATCTTTAAAATCAAAGGCCCCATCTGTTTGAATATTTTGGAAAAAGGTTCGGGCAAATGCTTTGGTCGAGTCCACAATCTTATCCATAAATACGAAAGTCCGAAAGCTTACCTGCTGTTCTGCTTTCATCTTTTGCGCCAGATTATTCGCCGCATTGGCAAACTGATAGCTGTAGATGTCTTTGCTTCCATACTTTCCTGTATTTACTTTTTCCCCTGCGGTTGGTGTCCGGTCACTGATGATGAAGATATTTTTTTGCCCCTCATCCTTGACTTCTTGCAGGAGCTGCTCTGCACGTTTCAAACCACTGTATAAGTTGGTCTTCCCTCGTGTTTCTATCTTTTCCAAAGCGGACAGCAGTTGTTTCTCATCAGGAGTAAAAGCTTGAAGCACAGTTGCCTCATCTCCAAAACCCACAAGCGCAATTTGATGCTCCTGCTTGGACGCACCCGACTCTTTTACAAACTTGCCAACCATATCTTTGGTCTGCTTGACACTTCTTCCACCCATACTTCTGGAGCTATCCATCAGAAAAATACTGTACTGCTTTCTCTTACTGTCATCAGGAGCTTCAAAGCTTATCTTTTGTCTTTGAACTTCTGACAAACTGATACTTAAATCCAAATCTTTCACTGCTGTAGCAGATACACGTGTACCAAAAAATATGGGTTGACACAGCATAAATAGCAATAAACATAATTTTTTAAACATCTTCTTCTCCTTTATTTATCTGTCTTAAGCACATACACTGTCTGGCCGTCACTCTCTTTTTTCTCTACCTCTGTTTCTGGCGGAAGCGTAAAGGCTGGACGGACATGGGCGGGATAGACAACACCCCCGCCTGACAACATCCCCTCGTAATCAACTCCTTTAACTACTGTGGAGGCCGTCGCAAAAGCCGTACGGAGCCACCAGCTATAAGGGGTAGGATCCTCTTCTAAATAAGCTAACCTGTCCTCCTTTACTCCCCCTTTTCGCTTAAAATACATTAAGTTACGGTCATCTTCAAAACG
>NZ_DKXK01000022.1:0-39437 GCF_002492185.1 Lactococcus sp. UBA7128 | reverse complement strand
GCACTTAACTTGACAATTCAAGCTTTAAAAAATCATAATCTAACTCAAGAAAGAATCAAAAGTATCAGTTGTTTCCTGCCAAGTAAGGTATTTCACAACATACTTGGATACTTTTCCTGCATAAAGCGAAATCAAAGCAGATTCACTATGTTCTATTAACATAACCTCATAAAGCAGCTGCTAGACGCTCCTTACTGCTCCCCTACCAGTCCGTTCCGATTTTATTTTTTAAGCGTACGTCTTCTAGAAGAACTGTAGAAAAACCTTCTATTTTTCAGAAAGCAAAACAAAGATACCTGATTCATTATTGTCGCACAATCTTATTTTGCGTGAAGAAGTTCACGTAAAATAAAGCTATGAAATCCCCTCCAAATTTGGTAGAATAGACATATCATATAATAGTAGGAGAAGAATCGTGACTTATTCTGACGCACACCTTAAACTTTTTTCACTGAACTCAAACCCAGAATTGGCCGAGAGAATCAGCAAAATTATGGATGTTCCTTTGGGAAAAGTAACTTCAAAACAGTTTTCCGATGGAGAAATCATGATCAATATGGAAGAAAGTGTCCGCAATCATGATGTTTATATCATCCAGTCAACCAGCTATCCTGTTAATGACAATATCTGGGAGTTGTTAATCATGATTGATGCCTGCGTCCGTGCTTCTGCGCACTCTGTCAACATTGTTATGCCTTACTTTGGCTATGCACGTCAAGACCGTACAGCTTCAAGCCGTGAACCTATTACAGCTAAACTTATAGCCGATATGCTTGTCAAAGCTGGTGCTGATCGTGTTTTAACTTTGGATCTTCACGCCGTTCAGGTACAGGGATTCTTTGACATTCCTGTAGATAATCTTTTCACCGTTCCTCTTTTCGCAGAATATTACATGAATCAAGGATTGTCTGGTGATGACGTCGTGGTTGTTGCGCCAAAAAACTCTGGTATTAAACGAGCACGCAGCCTTGCTGAATACTTGGAATCTCCTATAGCCATCGTTGACTATGAAGACGATGATGCTAAACGTGAAAATGGTTATATCATCGGTAATGTGGAAGGTAAGAAAGTTATTCTTATTGACGATATATTAAACACAGGTGTGACTTTCTCAAACGCTGCTTCTGTCGTTCGAGAAGCTGGTGCAGAAGACGTTTATGCTGTAGCGAGTCATGGTCTCTTCACAAAAACGGCAGCAGACTTGCTTGAAAACTCTGGCATTTGTGAAGTCCTTGTTACAGACTCCGTTGCTACTAAGAACCGAAAGCCTAATAATGTAAAATATCTCAGTGTAGATGAGCATATGGCTGATGCAATCCTTCGCATTCACGAGGGCCGTCCTGTGTCCCCACTCTTTCAGTTTGATAAAACTCAGGACTAAAAATTATAGTTAAACAATAGCTTGTAAGACTCAAATGTGCAAATTGAGTCCAATCAAGCAGGTGATTCTTTCCATTTGACAGAATTGTGCCAAAATACGTTAAGTACTTATAGGCAAATTTCTATAAACACAAGATTGCTAAAAAACGCTAAGATTATGAAATCTCAGCGTTTTCTATAGGATTGAAGTACCCTAAAATTCAGAAACGCCTCTTACTTGTCCTTGCCTCAAGCTTCCACAAGATCAAGACGGTGTAAAATCAAAAACGCTGAATAAGGACGCAAAGAAAAGGCGGATTACAGGCAAAGATATGTAACCACTTGTCCTCACCAAATATTTAAGCAGCTTCTTTGTGACACATGGCTTTGATATCTGACTCTGCGCCTATGCCAGCCCTTATTAAGCAATGAATTTTTACTGTTCGTTTTATTGAAAGCCTTGACAAACAAGGAGCTATTTAGACAAAAACTGTTAAACACACACAATGCTACTTAGCGGCTCCCTTTTGATGACTACTTTCAGCATTCTGGGATATAAAAAGAGAACAGCAAATCTCTCTATTAACCCTTAAGTTTTCTACTGTCTATAGAAAAAAACAGGCTTCTAAAAGCCGTTTGCTAAAAAACATTCACTTTTAGCTCTTTATTCGGTGAAAAATAGTTTCACTTTAAAGTCACCGTATCTCACATGGTCTTACTATTGATGCGTAAAAGCTTACGCAGCTTGTCCTCATCATCTTTGACCAAGCAAAGCAGGATGATTGTTTAATTTTCATGCATTTGTCGTGATGAATTCTGAGAATCACTTGCGAAATTTATAAAATTCTGATAGAATGACGGTAGAAGTTAGTTTTGAGCCCATCTTTTCTAGAGAGCTTGCGGTTGCTGGAAGCAAGTAAAGATACTCTAAACATTCTGCTTCTTGATTTGTTTTTTCTTGTGAAAGCAGGAACGTGTTTCTCGCGATAAGGGAACTAAAGTCCTATCCATAGGGTAGGAAATTTAGGTGGAACCGTGCTTATGGCGCCCTAATTCTTCTTTATAGGAGGATTAGGGCTTTTTATTTTATATTTAGAAGGAGATTTTATGCTTGACATTAAAAAAATCCGTGCAGATTTTGACGGAGTTGCCGCAAAACTTGAAACTCGTGGTGTAAAAAAAGAAACACTTCAAGAACTTCATGACCTTGACGTACGTCGTCGTGAGTTAATTGTACAGTCAGAAAACTTGAAAAAGAAACGTAATACTGTATCTGATGAAATCGCTGGTATTAAACGCGAAAAAGGTGATGCTTCTGAGAAAATAGCTGCCATGAAACAAGTTTCTGAGGATATTAAAGTTATTGATGCTGCGCTTGCGGACATCGAAGAAAAACTCACAGCTTATACAACAACTTTGCCTAACTTACCACATGATGATGTTCCTGTAGGCGAAGATGAAGATGACAATGTCGAAATTCGCCGTATCGGTCAAACGCCTGAGTTTAGCTTTGAACCAAAAGCACATTGGGAGCTGGGAGAATCTCTTGGCATTCTGGACTGGGAACGTGGCGGAAAAGTTTCTGGCTCTCGTTTTCTCTTCTATAAAGGAGCTGGTGCTCGTTTAGAACGCGCTGTCTACAACTTCATGCTAGATGAACATGCAAAAGAAGGATATACTGAAATGATACCGCCTTACATCGTTAACCAAGACTCTATGTTTGGTACAGGTCAATATCCTAAATTTAAAGAAGACACGTTTGAGCTAAATGATGACCGTGGTCTTGTGCTGATTCCAACAGCTGAAGTTCCTTTGACGAACTACTACCGCGGCGAAATCTTGGACAATACTGAGCTTCCTGTTTACTTCACAGCGATGTCTCCGTCATTTCGCTCTGAAGCAGGTTCTGCTGGACGTGATACACGTGGGTTGATTCGTCTTCATCAGTTCCACAAGGTAGAGATGGTCAAGTTTGCTCGCCCTGAAAAATCTTATGACGAATTAGAAAAAATGGTTGAAAATGCTGAGAATATTCTTCAAAAATTAGGATTATCCTATCGCGTAATTGTTCTCTCTACAGGAGACATGGGATTTTCAGCCGCTAAAACTTACGATTTGGAAGTTTGGATTCCTGCCCAAAACACTTACCGTGAAATTTCAAGCTGTTCAAACTGTGAAGACTTCCAAGCACGTCGCGCTCAGATTCGTTACCGTGATGAAGAGGGTAAAGTAAGTCTCCTTCATACTCTAAATGGTTCTGGTCTTGCTGTTGGTCGTACAGTAGCAGCTATTCTTGAAAATTATCAAAATGAAGACGGTTCAGTTACTGTCCCTGAAGTTCTTCGTCCTTATATGGGTGGTTTGGACGTTATTAAATAAGATAATAATTGGAAGACTGGAGGTAAAAACCGTAACTCTTTCCGATTTATCTCAAAAACAAAAATGCTTAAGTGCAGTACATTACGTGGCTCTTAAGCATTTTTCATTTTTTAGAAGCTAAGCTTTGAAACAAAAAGCCTGAAGCTCAAACTTTTTTTGATTATAACTCAACAATATTACCAGATTTCAAGTAGACGATCCATTCACAAAGATTGACCGCATAACCTGTGATACGCTCCAGGAACACAAGGGTCATCAGATAATCTTTACCTGTCGTAATTGTTTCTGTATTTTCTTTCATGGCATCCAATATTTTCTCTTGAATTTCGCCACTTACATTTTTTACTGTTTGGTATTGATCCGCGATTTCACGTGCGCGTTTATCATTGCCTTGAATATAAGCATTCAATGAAGCATCCACGACAGCTTTTACCTTTTCTCCTAAAAGTGAGATATCCTCTTCCACTTCATGGATACGTTCTTCACCTTTCAGGTTAATCGCCGCTTTGGCAATCGAAGTGACATGATCTCCCATACGTTCCAAGTCACTTGAAGCTTTAAGCACAGTAATAATCGTCCGCAAGTCCCCTGAAACAGGCTGTTGCAACGCAATCATTTCCAACGATTTTGTTTCCAACTTTGTTTCCAATTGATTAATCATTTCGTCGCTTGTGATGACATCTTCTGCCAGCTCACGATCATGACTTACAAAGGCACGAACTGCTTTATTTAATTGTGCAGATACTTGTGTTCCCATTGAATAAAATTGGTTGTGAAGTTTGTTGAGTTCTTCTTCAAATTGTGTACGTAACATTTTTTCTCCTCTTAACTAAGCGCAGAGCAATAGGTGCTCTTTCCATCATATCATATTATCCAAACTTACCAGCAATATAATCTTCTGTTTCTTGTTTCTCGGGATTAAGGAAGATTTTTTTCGTGTTATCCATCTCCACCAAATCACCATTGAGCATGAATGCTGTACGGTCTGATATACGTGAGGCTTGTTGCATACTGTGAGTCACAATGGCTAAGGTATAATCTTCTTTTAACTCCAAAAGCGTTTCTTCCACGTGTCCAGCAGAGATAGGATCCAACGCGGAAGTCGGCTCATCCAACAAGATAATCTGAGGGTTGACCGCAAGAACACGCGCGATACACACACGCTGCTGCTGCCCACCAGATAAACCAAGTGCTGAAGTATGGAGGATGTCCTTCACTTCATCCCAGATATTGGCTGCTTTTAAAGAGTTTTCAACGACTTCATCAAGCAGTGCTTTATCTTTAACCCCCTTAAGCCGAAGACCATACACAACATTTTCATAGATTGAAAACGGGAAAGGGTTGGGTTGTTGGAAAACCATTCCGATTTCCTTGCGTAAGTCCACTGTGTCCACTTTGGGACTATATATATTATGACCTTTATACATGATAGCACCAGTGATGGTCACTGTCGAAATCAAATCATTCATGCGGTTAATAGAGCGCAAGAGCGTTGATTTACCACATCCAGAAGGGCCGATAAGTGCTGTAATCTCATTAGGATAGAATTCCATATTGATTTGATTGAGCGCTTTTTTCTTACTGTAATACAGCGAAAGGTCGCTGACTGTTAAAATTGCTTCTTTTGTCATATTGTCCTCTCGATTATCCAAAGTGTCCTGAAACATAGTCTTCTGTAGCTTTGAGGTTTGGCTGCGTGAAGATTTTGCTTGTTTCGTCATATTCAATCAAATCGCCCGAATAGAAGAATGCCGTATAGTCAGACACGCGACTGGCTTGTTGCATATTGTGTGTGACGATAATAATCGTATAGTCCTTCTTCAGCTCTGTCATCGTTTCTTCAATTTGCATGGTTGAAATTGGATCCAGAGCTGAGGCTGGTTCATCCATCAAGATAATCTCAGGTTTAACTGAAAGTGCTCGAGCGATGCAAAGACGTTGAGCTTGCCCGCCTGAAAGTGCCAAAGCAGACTTGTCTAAACTGTCTTTGACTTGCTCCCATAGAGCTGCTTGTTTGAGGGATTTTTCAACAATTTCGTCTAGTTTTTTCTTGTCTTTAATCCCTTCACGGCGATGAATAAAGGCGATATTTTCGTAGATTGATTTTGGGAAAGGATTTGGTCTTTGGAAAACCATTCCAATCTGTTTGCGCACTTCGTAAACATTGACTTTAGGATCACTAATATTGACACCTTCATACATGATTTCACCTGTCACACGGGCACCGTCAATCGTGTCATTCATACGATTTAGAGAACGCAGATAAGTCGATTTACCAGAACCTGATGGTCCGATTAGAGCCGTAATCTGATTTTTGGGAAATTGCATAGAAACCCCATGAATCGCCTCTTTTGTGCCATTATAGAAAACCCGCAAATCATTCGTTGAAAGCGCGATATCTTTGTCGAAAGTCAAAATGTGACGTTCGTTCCAATCATAAGTTGCCATATTTTTCTCTATTCCTTACTAATTTCCAGATGTGAGTTTCTTATGGAGACGGTTTCCAAGGAAACGTGCTCCGAGGTTGAACAAGAGAACAAAGATAATCAAGACTGCAGAAGCTCCTGCAGAAATCTGAGTCGCTGTTGAAATTGTTCCCTCAGTATTCAAAGCCCAGATGTGAACAGCTAATGTTTCTGCCGGTCGAAAAAGGGATAAGGGACTTGTCAATGACATTGGGTTCCAATTGGCCCAGTTAATCGGCAAGTTAGTTTGACCTGCAGTATAAATCAAAGCGGCTGCCTCACCAAAAACACGCCCTGAGGATAAGATAACCCCAGTCAGGATACCGGGCACAGCCGCTGGTAGGATAACCTTAGTGGCTGTTTCCCATTTTGATAAGCCCAGTGCCAATCCGCCTTCACGCTGCATTGTAGGAATCGCACGCAATGACTCTTCAACATTACGTGTCATCAAAGGAAGATTGAAAACCGTAAGCGCAAGAGCACCTGATAATACTGAGAACCCTAGCCCAAACTGAATAACAAAGAGCAACATCCCAAAGAGACCGACAACGATTGAAGGAAGGGATGATAGTACTTCAATAGCTGAACGAACTGCCCCTGTCAACCAGTGTTTTTGGTTGGCATACTCTGAAAGGTAAATACCTGCACCTAGTGACAAAGGGATAGAGATAATCAATGTTACCACTAACAAGTAAACCGAATTAAACAGCTGGATAGCAATCCCCCCTCCAGTCAATGGATTAGAGGGTGTTGTCAAAAAGTCCCACGAAACAAAAGGCAAGCCTTTAACTAGAATATAAATCAAGAGAAAAGCAAGTATAGCGACAATAATGCCTGAAAGGGCGTAAAGAACGCCTGTGGCAATCTTATCTGTACGTTTAGCATTCATTATTTAAGGCTTCCTTTCTTAGCAATAGCGCGCATCGCGATGTTGAACAGCAATGACATAAGGAGGAGGAGAAGTCCAAGAGACCAAAGTGCATTCAGTTGGATACCTGGAGTAGCATTTGGAATACCTGATGTCAAAATTGAAGTCAGAGTTGAAGCTGGAGAAACAAGATCTTGCGGCATTGTTACAGCATTTCCGACAACCATTTGGATAGCTAGAGCCTCACCAAAGGCGCGCGCCATTCCAAAGATTACAGCAGTCAAGATACCAGGTGCTGCTGCACGGAGCAAAACACGCCAAATGGTTTGCCAGCGGGTTGCGCCTAAACCAAGTGAAGCTTCACGATAATGCGGCGGAATTGCCTTAAGTGCATCTACAGTCATCGAAGTAACTGTAGGTAAAATCATGACAAAGAGAACAAATACCCCTGCCAACAACCCAAGACCTGTTCCACCAAATGTATTACGGATAAGTGGAACAACAACAGTTAAACCAATGAAACCATAAACAACTGATGGGATACCCACCAAAAGCTCAATAACCGGTTGCAAAATTTTTGCCCCATATTTTGGCGAAATTTCAGTTATATAGATTCCTGCACCAATAGCAAAAGGTGTAGCAACTAATGCTGAAAGTACCGTAACGATTAAAGAACCTGTAAACATTGGCAAAGCGCCAACTGCAGGTTTTCCGTCAGGACCAATCGCTCCTGGTTCCCAATGTGTTCCGAAGAGGAATCGGAAAGGATTAACTCCATCAACAAAAAAAGTTGAAAGTCCTTTCTGAGCGACAAAGACCAAAATGAGTCCAACGACAAAGACAATAATAGCAATACATAAAAACGTCAATGTCTTACCAAATTTTTCCAAACGCGAATCTTTCGAGTTGGAAAGTAATTTTTCTTTAATTTTTGAATTTTCCATAAATACCCTAGTCATTTATTTAATCGGTGTAACTTTACCTTGATAATCACGATCTACTTTCATTTCTGATATGGGAATAAAGCCAAGTTTTTTTAGCGTCGCTGTATCCTTTTTTACATAGCTGATAAAACGATTTTCTACAAAATTTTCGTTTTTATTATTCGTATACATGTGTTCATAAGACCAAACTTTCCAAGTATTGGTCGTTACATTAGCATCCGAAGGCTCTACCCCGTCCAAACTTAGCGGTTTAATACCTGGTTTGTTCATATAGGAGAAGGAAACGTAACTTATAGCCCCTGGTGTTTGACCGACCAGCTGCACAACTGAACCTGAAGCATCTTGTGTTGGACCATCAATTTCACGCGCACCATTTAGAGCAAAGTTATCAAAGTTCACACGCGTTCCTGACCCTGATGTGCGTCCGATAACGGTAATTTCCTGATCTGGTCCACCAACTTCTTTCCAGTTTTTTACTTTACCTGTAAAAATGGCAATCAGCTGTTCTTGCGTCACGCCGGATAAGTCAAGCTCCTTGTTAACTATTGGTGAAAAGCCAATAACTGCAACCTTATTTCCAGTAATCTTAGAAGTATCTATACCTGATTTTTCCTCAGCAAAGATATCTGAATTACCAATTTGGAAAGAGCCTGCTGCCACTTGTGCTAACCCCACTCCTGAACCACCGCCCTGAACCATGATAATATCTTCTGGATATTTTTTCATATAGTCCAAAGAAATTTGTTCCACCAGTGGTTTTAAAGCTGTTGAACCACCCACTGTAACCTGATTTGAATTCGGCCCACATGCCGCCAAAGTCACAAGACTCATTGCTGCAAATAAAGCCATTAAAATTTTCTTTTTCATAACTTTATTTTAGCATAAATCAAACCTAAATGACTGAATACTTAACGCTTACAATGTAAACATTTTGTAAATGAAAGCGCAAAGAGAGCACTTGAAATATTGCTCAAGCACTCCTGCTCCTGTCATTTCTGTAAAGAATAAAGTTTCTCTTGAAAGAATTAGACACTGGTTTCACTATAGCTTATTTATTGGTAATTTTCCCCTGAGAATCGCGTTCAACCTTCATTTCTGAAATTGGGATATAGCCTAATTTTTTGATTGTTTTATCATCTTCGGTAACATATTTAATAAAATCTTTTTCGACCGATGTTTCCTTGTCTTTGTTTGTATACATATGCTCATACGACCAAACTTTGTAGCTATTATCAGCAACATTTTCCACTGTCGGTTTCACATTGTCAATACTTACCGCTTTGATGTCTTTGCTCTTGTCAAGATACGAAAAGGCTACATAAGAGATTGCCCCAGGTGTTTGACCAACCATCGTAACTGCTGTACCACTTGCATCCTGTGTTGGTCCATCAACTTCTGTTGCACCACCAAGCGCTAAATTATTAAAGTTCACACGCGTACCTGAACCCGCTGCACGACCGATTACTGTAATTTTCTCATCTGGTCCACCAACTTCTTTCCAATTCTTAACTTTACCTGTGAAAACATCAATCAACTGTTTTGTTGATAAGTTTTCGATATTTATATCCTTATTTACAATTGGAGCAAAGCCCACAACAGCTACTTTATAGTCGTTCAGTTTAGAAGCATCAATGCCTGACTTTTCTTCTGCAAAGATATCTGAATTACCGATTTGAAAGGTTCCTGCTAAGACCTGAGTCAAACCTACACCTGATCCGCCACCTTGTACAGTGATTTGAACTTCTGGCTTTTGAGCTGTATACTCTGTTGCAGCTTGTTGAGCCATTGGCTGTAGAGCTGTCGAACCTCCAGCAATGATTTTTCCTGCTAAAGCAGATGAGTCCGTATTGTTTGTTGCTGTATCACTGTTTCCACAAGCTGCTAGAGTCAGGAGGGCTGCACCAGCGATAATTCCAGAAAGTAACTTTTTCTTCATGAGATGTTCTCCAATAATTTCTTTGTCTTCTCGTAAGTTCCTTTACTTACATCACTATCTTAACATTGGAAAGGATAGATAAATGTTAATACTTCGTAAATACTGGGTAAATGGTTGGTAAATAACTTGCTTCTTTCTTTAAAAGTTCTATTTGTTCAAAGTTCACAAAAATGGAACCGCCTATGGTTGAGCGATTCCATTTTTTGTTTTTTCTCGTTTTAAAGAAGTTTAGAAAGTTACTTTCTGACTCTTTTAGCGATTATATGCCTTAAGTTGACGGGCTATATCACGGTTTTGCTCTTTGCGTTTTAAGGTTTCACGCTTATCGTATTGTTTTTTACCGCGAGCTAGACCCATAAGCACTTTGGCAAAACCATTTTTGAGATAAACTTTCAGAGGAATAAAAGTAATTCCTGTCCCTGCGAGTTCTTTCTCAATTTTGGCAATTTCTTTTTTATGGAACAAGAGTTTACGGGTACGCAACTCGTCCACATTAAAAATATTTCCCTGCTCAAAAGGAGCAATATGAACGTTGGAAAGCCAAACTTCTCCGTCTCTTACACGTGCAAAACCGTCCTTTATCTGTATTTTGGCTTGACGAACCGACTTAATCTCCGTTCCTGTTAAAACGATACCTGCCTCAAAAGTCTCAAAAATTTCATAATCATGCCGCGCCTTTTTATTTTGCGCTAAGGGCTTGTCTACTGTGTTTTTTACCATGAGTTTATTATAACAGAAAAATAGAGAAGGTGCTTTTCATCAACTTATTATAACCTTCTCGTTCAAAGAAGCATTTTCCATTAGCTGCAATGAAAACAGCTTGTTATGGCAGAAAAAGCGAATTGTTGCCCTTCTTTCAAAAAGCTCATCTGTTACTAAGCACAGACACATTTATCTATCAATCATTACTCAAATCTTGACCATTCGAAGCAATGACTTTTTTGTACCAATTGAAGGATTTCTTCGGTGTACGCTGTAGTGTTCCATTTCCTTGATCGTCACGGTCCACATAGATAAAGCCATAGCGTTTGGACATCTCGCCCGTTGAGGCTGAAACTAAGTCAATACAGCCCCAAGAAGTATAACCCAGAAGCTCAACACCATCCAACTCAACCGCCTTCACCATCTCGGCGATATGATCTGCCAGATAAGCGATTCGATAGTCATCAGCGACATAACCGTCTTCATCTGGTTTATCCACGGCTCCTAAGCCGTTTTCAACGATGAAAAGCGGTTTTTGATAACGGTCGTAGAGGGTATTCATGGTTGTGCGTAAACCGACAGGGTCAATCTGCCAGCCCCATTCTGAGGCTTTGAGATATGGATTTTTAATAGAGGCAAAGATATTACCAGAAGTTTCCTCATCCCCTTCTTCTAAAACTTTTGCGACACGGCTAGAATAATAAGAGAAGGATACAAAATCAACGGTATTTTGGGCAAGAAGTTCTTCATCCCCCTCAACCATAGGCAAAGAAATTCCCTCACGTTCCAGTTGCTTCAAGAAGTAATTCGGATATTTGCCACGCGCCTGAACATCAATCAAGAAAAGATTTTCTCTATTTTTATCAAGAGCTTCACGAACATTTTCTGGTTTGGAATCCCATGGATAGTAATCTCCGGCTGCTACCATACAACCAATTTTATTTTCTGGATCTATTTGGTGCGCAATTTTTGTTGCTAATGCTGAGGCGACAAGTTCATGATGTGCTGCAGTAAAGAGAACTTCATCACGGTTTTCACCTTCCTCAATATAAACCCCTGCTCCCATGAAAGGCGCATGCAAAAGAACGTTGATTTCGTTAAAAGTGAGCCAGTATTTGACCAAACCTTTATAACGGGTGAACAAAACCGTCACTAAATTTTCATAAAAACCAATCATCTTACGGTTACGCCAGCCCCCGTACTCTGTCACCAAATGCATTGGAATATCAAAGTGTGTGATAGTTACCAGAGGTTCAATATCATACTTGCGCAGCTCTTTAAATATTTTTTCATAAAAGAGAAGTCCTTCTTCATTAGGCTGACTCTCATCGCCTTTTGGGAAAATCCGCGACCAAGCAATAGACATCCGGAAAGTTTTAAAACCCATTTCCGCAAATAATGCAATGTCTTCTTGCCAATGGTTGTAGAAATCAACGGCTTCATGCCCTGGATAGAAGAGCCCTTCTTCTGGCTGTAGATGTTTTTCAAGTCCTAAAATAATCGCTCCTCGGCGCTCACCATGTGGGGCCAAGTCCACATTTGCAAGCCCACGACCACCTTGATTCCAGCCGCCCTCATACTGGTTGGCAGCCGTTGCGCCGCCCCAGAGAAAATCTTTAGATAATGGCATATTAATGCTCCTTTATGTATGTTAGATTTTGCTGCATACACCTTTTCGTAATGTATGCGTTATCAATGTCTATATTATAACAAAAACAAGTTTACAAAGTTAAGGAAAGTCTGATACTTTTGTTCCTGTTTTTCGAAACAAAAGTGTCAAAAATAGACAATACCAACTTTAAAACATCCCTCAAAATCATTTATAACACTGTTTCACAGGATTTTACATCCAAGAGAAAAACTACTTATAGCGCGCGTATTTTCTTATTAAAAAGAATCTAATAGACCCACAACTTTCAGAACAAGGAGGAAAAGTTCTGTATTATTTTTATCGTAACATCTGGACTTCTGAATCGTATTCGGAATTATCAGGATAACTTTTTAAGGACTTCAAAATAAAGCACCAACTATGAGGAGAATTTCTCGAAACAGACCCCTACTATATCTTGGTGGAGCAGTCATAGCTGCACCTCTCTTACGTAAAACCCAGTCAGAAGATGAAGGCTGGCTTGTCATCATTATCCATTGGGGTTTATCTGCGAAGCTCTCCTCTCTTGTGGGTGCTTTCTTCTCCCAAGTCTATCTGAATCTTGCTCTTATCTTAACACTGTCAACGCTAGAAGAGCTTTCTTTAACTGCAGGTTTATTCTTCAAACCATTAGCCAGTTAATTTCCTTGAAAAAACGGCCTTCTTTAAAGAAAACTGCTTTTAAATGTCTTGCCCTTTTCACTATTATTTTTATTTTTTTCTTGCCGAAAACTGTGTGTTCGGTGCGCCAGACGCTCCAAAAGAGCAACAACAGGTAACTGAGTCGTCAGCTGTCCCAAAGCATGCACCTTAGAACTTTCAGCTGCCACATTATAGGGAATGGCAACATCTGCCATATTAGACAAAGTATTATTCCTTTCATTAGTAATCGAAATAACTTTTACACCATCTCTTTTATAAGATGCGATAGAACCAATTATGAAGTTGGTTTTCCCTGAAATAGAAAGGGCAACAACTGTCATCGATTGAGCATTATTCGTCATCAATGGCTGGTAAGGATCGGTCACTTCAAATGCAGGAAGCCCTGCATTATTAAAATACTTTGTACCATAGTCAGCTAGAGCTCCAGATGTTCCGACACCGATAAAAACAGTATATTCGGTTTCCTCCAAGAGCTTTGCGGCTTCATCGATAAGTTTCAAATACTCCGGATTCCGTAAGCGTTTAGTAAACAGTTCAAAGGCGAGAAGATTGTCATATTCTGCAGCATCTGCTTTCAGCGAAATTTTATCTCTTTGAGCACGTAGATAGCCTTTCATCTCATTCCAACCTGAAAAACCTAACTTACGCGTCATACGTACAATCGTAGTTGTTGAAACATGAACGGAAGAAGCAAATTCACGAATGGTCATTTTCATAACACATTCAGGTTCTTTTAACACGTGTTCAAAAACCATACTTTCAAGATCGTTGAGCTTATTTAAGTGACTATCTTCAATCATTCATTTCTCCTTATCAACTGTTTTTTTCGATTACTTCAGTATATCATATACGTTACAGAATACAATAAAAGGTGATTCTAAAAGAATTTTTGTCTTTGACAAAAATATATGACACGAACATAACAATAAAAATGGCTGATATTTTATCTACAAATTGCTAACTCATCTTTAACCGCACTGTCGCAAAGTCAAAAAAGTCTTTTCGCTCCATTTTGATTTTCTGCGAAAAGACCTTATTTTTTATTCCAATATTATTTGTAGGCTATTTTAGAACCAACATTTTCGATGAGCTCTGGGATTCCAACTGCATTGGTTCCACCAGCCATAGCCATATCTGGTTTACCACCACCACGGCCATCAATGTATGGTGCAAGTTCTTTGATTAAGTTTCCTGCCTTAACGTCAGCTGTTTTACTTGCCACAAGAAGACTCACTTTTTCGCCAATCTTAGCTACGAGCACAAGCACATCTGACAAATCTTTCTGTTTCCATATATCCGCAAGGTTACGAAGAGCTTTTGCATCAGGAACCGTTACTTGACTTGCAATAAAGCGAGTATCTGCCGCCATGAGAACATTTTTAAAGACTTCTTCAGATTGGCTGGCCGCCAACTTGCCTGCCAAAGCTTCTTTTTCTTTTTGAGCTGCTTTTAGTTCTTCTTGAAGAGCTGTTACTTTAGCTACAACTTGTGCTGCTTGTGGCGCTTTGACAGCTGCTGCAACTTCGTTCAAAGTATTTTCAGCAGCTTTAAATGCTTCATAAGCCTTCTGACCTGTTACAGCAACAATACGGCGTACGCCCGATCCGATGCCTTCTTCTTTGATAATCTTGAAGAGGCCAATCTCACTTGTCGTCGCTGTGTGTGTTCCACCACAAAGCTCAACAGAATAATCGCCGATTTTAACAACACGAACATTTTTACCGTATTTTTCGCCAAAGAGGGCCATTGCACCCATTTCTTTCGCTGTTTCAATATCTGTTTCGATTGTTTCAACAGGCAATGATTGCCAAATGACTTCGTTAACTTGATGCTCAATATCTGCTAATTCTTCCTTGCTTACAGGTGCAAAGTGCGTAAAGTCAAAGCGGAGGAATTCTACCTCATTAAGTGAGCCTGCTTGCAGTGCGTGTTCCCCCACAATATTATGCAAAGCGGCATGAAGTAAGTGAGTGGCCGTATGATTTTTGACAATGCCATGACGGCGCTCTGTATCAATTTCCAGTGTGTATGTCTCACCAACGGCAAGAGTCGAAAGGATATTGACCATATGTAGATTTTGACCGTTTGGTGCATGTTGGACATCCTTGACTTCCGCTACTACTTTACCTGCTGCATTTTTGATTACACCGTGGTCGGCAACTTGTCCCCCCATTTCAGCATAGAAAGGTGTTTTGTCAAAAATAAGTTGAGCCTCACCACTTGCAGTATTTACCTTCTCATCATCTTTAACAGCAACAAGGAGTTTTGCATCATATTTTTCCACATCGTAGAGGAATTCTGATTCTTCCTTAATCGATTGAAGTGTTTCATTCTGAGCGCCCATCGAACCACCTTTTACTGCCGCCGCACGTGCACGGTCTTGTTGCTTCTTCATGGCTGCTTTGAAACCTTCATGATCAATCTTAAAACCAGCATCTTCTGCCAATTCTTCCGTCAATTCTACAGGAAAACCATATGTATCATAAAGGCGGAAGATATCTTGACCTTCAAGTGTTGTCTTTCCTTCTTCTTTAAGTTTGGCAAGCAATTCATCAAGAAGCTTGCTTCCTTCATCAATTGTACGACCAAAAGCTTCTTCTTCACGGTCGATAATTTGCATGATAAAATCTTGTTTTTCGAGTACTTCTGGATAGTAAGATTCCATGATTTGCCCGACAATAGGAACAAGTTGAGCCAAGAATTTACCTTCAATGCCCAGCTTTTTACCATGCATTACGGCACGGCGGAGAAGACGACGAAGAACATAGCCACGTCCTTCATTTCCTGGTAGGGCACCATCTCCAATGGCAAAGCTAAGCGCACGAATATGATCAGCAATAACTTTAAAGCTCATGTTATCTCCATCCGGATCATAGGTTTTACCAGAGATACGCTCAATTTCGCGAATAATGGGGAGGAAAAGATCTGTATCAAAGTTTGTTTTACCTTCTTGGATGATACAAACCATACGTTCAAGTCCCATGCCTGTATCAATATTTTTCTGTGGCAATTCTTTATATTCGCTACGTGGAACAGCTGGGTCGGCATTGAACTGTGACAAAACAATATTATAAATTTCGATATAACGATCGTTCTCTATATCTTCAGCTAAAAGTTTCAAGCCGATGTTTTCAGGATCGTAAGCCTCACCCCGATCGTAAAAAATTTCTGTATCAGGTCCTGATGGTCCTGCACCAATCTCCCAAAAGTTATCTTCAATTGGTACCAAATGACTTGCATCTACACCTAACTCAATCCAGCGGTTAAATGTATCTTTATCATCCGGATAGTAGGTAATATAAAGCTTTTCCGCTGAAAAGTCAAAATATTCACTGCTTGTGAGCAGTTCCCAAGCGTAAGCTAATGCTTCGTCACGGAAATAGTCCCCGATAGAAAAGTTACCTAGCATTTCAAACATTGTATGATGACGTGCTGTCTTGCCCACATTTTCGATATCATTTGTACGAATCGATTTTTGAGCATTGGTGATGCGCGGATTTTCAGGAACAACTGAACCATCAAAGTAGGGCTTTAATGTGGCAACCCCTGAGTTAATCCAAAGCAAAGTGGGATCATTAACAGGAACCAATGATTGTGAAGGTTCAATAGAGTGTCCCTTTGATTGAAAGAAATCAAGGAACATTTGGCGCACTTCTGTAGAAGTCATTTTTTTCATAATTACTCTCCTAATAAAATAGCTTTCATATATTTTATGTGAATATTCACACAATATAAAAACAAAAAATCCATCGCAAACGAGGGGCGTTACTTACGCGGTACCACCCTCATTCACGATGAATACATCGTCTTTATTTTGCTTGATAAAGCAGCTTTCCCTGCTGAATAAAAATCCTTAGATTTTAAGCACACTGACTTGTCGACTTTCACCTAACATCGACTCTCTGTAAAGTCACTTATTTTTCATTATTTAGATGATGAACCTGATGTGAATTGTGAGAAGATTGTTGAAAAGGCTTCTTCTTTGACAGTGACATTATGTGCTTTGAGATACTCTCCAATCACACCTGCAACATATGTTGTATCTGCCATTTTTTCTGCTTTAATCACATTTTTAAGCTGATCTTTGTACTTGTTCATGTCTGAACCTTTATCTGATGTTTTAATCATCTTCACAACATAATAGCTTGTTGTTCCAGTAGAAGCATTTGTTGCCTCAATAACCTCAGAAACTTCGCCGTTTTTCAACTTGAAAGCTGCTGTTTGCACCTCTTTAGGAATAGTGGTGTTTGTTGAGTCAAACTTCTGTTTATTCTTGCTATTATCTTCTTCAAATTTTGCCGCATCTGACTTGGCAGATTCAATAGCTTTTGTCGCTGCATCCTTAGTTGTTTCTGGTACAACAATCGCTTCGACTTCTGGATGGAAGTCTGCCCAAGCTGCTTTCAAGTTAGCTTCTGTGTATTGTGTATCTTCAATTTTTTTCTCAATTGCATATTCCTGCAACAGTTGAAGACGAACATAAGCTTTGTAGCTACTTTCAGTGAACCCTTGTTGTTGCAAAGCCGCAGCAAACTGTTCTCCCATTTGTTTCTTAGTTTCATCAAACTTCGCTTGAACGTCTTTATCTGAAACCTTATCACCAAAGTCTTTTTCAAACATTTTTGACATTGTCAAGTTTTGTAAGAGAGCTGTGGCAGGCATGTTAGGGAAAGTTTTAGCTTCACCATAGAAGTCACTAACGTTAATAGTATCACCCTTCATTGTGATAATATTGGCACCTGTCGAATTATTATTTCCACATGCTGAAAGTGTGACAAGACCTACAACTGCAACAGCTGTTGCAAGCAAGATGTTCAATTTTTTAAATTTCAAAGTGTTCTCCTCACGAGGGTCATTTAAACCCTAAGTAAATATTAGTTATTGTAACATCATTATAACACAAAATATTAAATAAACCTAAACTGCATTTCAGCTGTATATTTTATTATTACGACAGTATCTGCTGTAAAATTTTAATAAAAAACCTTGTATTAGAGCGAAAAAATCCAAAGTATTCACCTTCTTTTCTACAGTCGCACTTGCATTTTTCTAGAACAAAATATTCTTTTTAAAAGTTTTAGTTTTGGATACTTATTTCACAAAAAAATATTCAGCTAAGATAATCTTTAGGGGTACGCAAATAAAACCAATCGCATGCTCAGATGTCTGATTGGTTTTACTTGTTTTTAAAAGTTTCTTAAAAGAAATTTTTAGTTATGGCTTTTATTTGACTTCAACAAAGAGAGAAGCGGCATTATCTGGAGTCCATGATGCGTCACCATAGTTAAAGTGTGTTACCAAAACTTTGTATAGTTTACCCTTATAAGCAATTTCTTCATTAGCAGAGTAGACTTCAGGGGCAGTGAAGCTTCCTAGCTTGAACTCACGTACATCACCTGGAATTTCACCCCCATCTTCTTCTTTCAAGGTTGTAGCTGACAAGGTATTACTGAATTCTGAAGTTGTTCCAGTATTTGAAACAGCTCTTACTCGGAAATCAAAGCTTGTGTCAGATGCCAGTCCTTTTACCATAAATGAAGTTTTGTTTGTTTCAGCAATTTTTACACCGTTTTGGAAGATTTCATAATGTTTAATTCCTTCTGAGTGTGATGCTGCTTGCCACATAAGGTCAACAGATGATGTTGTCTCACCCATCGAATGAAGATTCTTTGGTGCTGTCGGGAATTCTACCACTCCTTCAGCATCCGTTTTAACTGTTATTGCTTTAGACTTTTCAGAGACCATGCCGTTAGCACCTTTTGCTGCAACTTGGAACTCATAAGTAGTGTTAGCTTTCAAGCCTTTTGCTTCATAGTTGCCAGATTCAACCTCTGCGACTTGTTGCCCATCTTTGTAAACGAGATAGCTTGAAGCATCTGTTTGGAGATTCCATGACAAGCTTGCTGAAGTTTTTGTCACTTCATCTGCTTTTAAGCCTGATGGTACTTCTGGTGCTTGAGGTAATGTTGGCCCTGTAAAGTCTGATTCAACATTAACGTCAATAACATTATAGAAGGCATTTGGCGTGTCTGCTATGTCCCACATAGCAAGAACAACATGGTAACCTTTACGGTCTTCAGGGATTTTTATATCATGGCTAAGATCCATATCAGCTGTAAGGCCTTTACCATCAACTTCACCGATTTTCTCGAGCATATCACGTCTCAACGGTGCATTTTGATTCCAACCAACTTTTGTAATGTAATAGTGCCATTTAGCTGTTTTATGTGGTGCTGTATAATGCCAAGTAAATGTATTTACTCCTGTTGTGACATCTTGTTTCTTCCAGCGGTCTGGCGATTGCAAATCAAGTACGAAATCTCCAATTTGACCAAGTCCACCTTCAGCAGAAGCAATTTTACCATCTGCTGGACCAGCTTGAGGGAAACCTTTAGCTGTTTCTAATGACTGTGGATTAGTAATAACATTACCATAAAGGTTGAAAGCTGGTGTCCAGCCTAATTTATCTTTATCCAATTGACCTTGATATCCTCGTGCTGCTGGACTTTTTACATAACCATGTGCCTGTGCTTCTTGAGCAGTCATTCCAAAAGAGAGTGCTGTAAGCAACATAGCTGCTGAGGTAATCAAAAGTTTCTTTTTCATTTTTATGTCTCCATAGTTCTTTTATTTTTGTAACTTTTATAACTTACAAGACTTATTTTAATATTTTTATTTGGCTTTTATTTTTTTATTTTTAAATCCTCGTTTATTTTTTTTTATTATTTTTCAGCGATATTCTGTCTAATTAATTTTGAGCTCACAAATAAAAATGCACTATAGAGTGCGTTTAAATTTATGTATCTTATTTATTGCTTCCCGCATACGTCCCCAGTCGGTCAGTTTTGGGATTTTTGACATTGTCACAACGTGCGCTTCCGTTTTTAAACTCTCATTTAATAGGAAGTTTGAAACAATTAGGCATGGCCCAAATTGATTAATCTCTCTCTGTGTCACTGGTTCATCCAAATAAAATTTAATAGCAGCATCCTGAGGGAGAACATCTTTAGCAACATCTATAATGTATTGTTCCAAGCCTGGTTGGCCTTGCAAAGCAACAACAATATGAATTTCGTCCAAATCATTCATATATGTTTTTCTTTCTAGGTTTGCCTGAATCAAGGCCAAACTAGCCGCAACATCTTCTTTATGTTCAAAATAAAATACTGTTTCCTCTTGTTGTTGATTCAATAGGTCTAACCAATAAACAAACTTCTCTTGGTGACTGAGCTTGATTGCTTTTTTAAGGGATGGAAGAATACGTTCATAATTTCTTGTCATCGTTCCTAAAACCATAATATTATACAAGTATAGAGAAAGGATAGACTTTTCCTCACCGTCTTCTTTGTCCTTTAATAGGAAGTTTAAAGACTCCAAGAATACCTTAGATTTTGATTTGGCTGGATAATCTGGAATATAGGACTCCTCCCTTACAACATAGGATGTATGGTACAAAGCTGAAATCCAAATCCAATATTTTTCCGTCTCTGGAATAGTCACAGCATTGCCATGAGGATAAAGTCTCTTGTAAATCTGCTCAACTATTTGTGAAGCTTCCACATAATCCTCACATGCTTTAAATTCAACTATCGCTTCATCAGGTAACTCTATATAACAGTGATTTCTCCAGCGTAAAGCAGTAATTGCAAGATGAATGGAGAGGTTAGAAAAGTTTAAATTTAAAGGCTGTTTAAACCTTTTTTTCTGTTCCTTAATCATATAGTCTGCCAATGCTGCACTTTCTGCATAAAGACTACTCCCGTCACTCAAGAAAGAAAAAAAGACAAAATAAACAAAACGTACGTCTGCCTCACGTCCTTCAAGTGTGAGGTTTTTCAAAGAAATTTTGACAGAAAATCGACTGAGCTCTGTATTCATATGTTCTAGCACAGCCATGAGTTTAGTTCGAGAAACTTGATAAAGCACTGTCGCCTTATTTATATCCATCTCCCGTCCCATTACCGCATTTTCCATGATAATATAAGGGAGTTCATTCATATTCAATAAATTACACAGCAAGTCTGAATTGAACCAATCAGGGTATTCTAGTTTATATCTGTCATCCTCAGCAAGAATCTGCACTTGACGGGGTGCCAGCTCTCGTCTTAGATGCTTAATATCCGCAACAATCGTTACTTTAGAGACCTCTAATGTCTCTGAAATTTCCCGCACTGCAAGTCCTTCTGGCTCTGAATCTAGCATTTGGAGAATACTTATTCGACGACAATGTGACTTGCTTGAATTCATAGCATAAAGTAGGTTTGTAATCATAATATACCTCATATCTCTATAGATAATAACTGTTTTTACATTTAGATAATCTCAACTTAAACTCAGACTGCTATTTTTTATTTGTATAATCTTATTTTAAAGTACTGCCTGAGGACTTCAAAATAATATGCAATAGCGAAACAGTCTATGAATGCGTTTACAGCTACAATTTGAACCGAAATTTCTATGATTACAGTCTTAAATTCGGAAAGTAAAAATAAACAGAAAATGATTTCCTACCAAGGTTCACAGACAAAAAAAGCAAGAATTCTCATCGAAATCCTTACTTTTCTCTCATCGTTCACTCTTTACCTGTCTGTCTCTCGTATCATCTCCTCTTAATCATTAAGATGCCGTCTCCCAAAGGAAGGATGCTTGTAAGATACTTTGGATTGTCTAAAGCCTCATCAAAAAGGCGACGTAATCCACGTTCAAGCGCACGTTGATTACGTTTAATTTCCATAATAGGAATAAGAATTTCTCCTCCCTGAAAAATATCATCCATAATAATCACACCGTTTTCAGAAAGTAGCGCCATTGCCTTTGGCAAAAACTCAACATACTTGGATTTAGCGGAATCCATAAAGATAAAGTCAAACTCTCCCTCTAAGTCTGTCAAAAGCTCTGCTGCATCCCCTTCTAAAAGGGTGATTTGTTTTTTAGTATCATATATCGCCAAGTTCTCTTTAGCTAGGGCAATCATCTCTGGGTTGCGATCAATCGTAATAATTTCTGCTTCAGGTGCTGCTTCAGCCATCATCAGTGCAGAAAAACCAATAGCTGTACCTATCTCTAGAATTCTCTTCGGTTTCATGAGATCCAACAGCAATTGGAAATAAACAACTGTCTCATGTGGGATGATAGGAATATTGTTTTCATGAGCAAATGTCTCAACATTTTTTAGTGGACCTGTAATTTGCGTTTGACGTTCTCGCATAAAGTCTACAATTTCTTTCTTTACAACAGGTCGGTTCATCATGGGATTACTTGTTCTCTTGTATGTCAAAACCATTATAAATGAACCCCTCTTTCAACCAATTTTTCAAGATCATTCAATCGTTTTTCAAAAACAGCAAAAGCTGACTCCAAATACGCACTACTTTCCATATCTACACCTGCTCGAGCAATTACAGCCAATGGATAATCACTCGATCCCGCTTTCAAGTATTCCAGATACTTTTCACGCGCCTCTCTATTCTCATGTATAATCGTTTCTGCAAGATAACTGGCTGCAGCAAAGCCTGTGGCATATTGGAAAACATAGTAGTTGTAATAAAAATGCGGAATCCGCGCCCATTCATACTGAATTTCAGGATTTTCTGCAGCAGATAAGCCGTAATATTTTTCATTAAGTCCAGCATAAAGTTGATTCATAAAAGCACTGGTCAAAACCACTCCTTCTTGGTCGGCTTTATGAATCTCATGTTCAAACTCGGCAAATTGACTCTGCCGGAAAACCGTGCCTCGGAAACCGTCAAGCCAGTGATTCAAAATAGCAAAACGTTCTTTTTCATCTTCCGTATCAGCCAAAAGGCGTTCTGTCAGTATATTTTCGTTCGTCGTTGAGGCAATTTCTGCAAGAAATATCGGATAATCACCATAAACATAGGGTTGGTTTTCTCTTGTAAATGTTGAATGCATACTATGCCCCATCTCATGGACCAAAGTAAACAAGTCATCTAGAGTTTCCTGCCAGTTCAACAGTATGAAAGCATTGGTGTCGTAGCCACCTCCAGAATATGCACCGGAACGCTTCCCAATATTTTCTGCAACATCTATCCAACGCTCGTTAAAAGCTTTTTCCACATGAGCAGCGTACTCCGCCCCATAAACTTTAAGAACTTCTTGTGATTTTTGGATGGCTTCTGCATAACTAAACTTATAGTCAAGATGGGATAAAGGTGTATAAACATCATACATCTTCAAGTCATCTTCTAAACCTAGGATTTTTCCTCGAAGTTTCATGTAGCGATGCAGGAGGGGTAAATGTTTATTTACAACCTCC
Source organism: Lactococcus sp. UBA7128 (assembly GCF_002492185.1). Taxonomy (NCBI): domain Bacteria; kingdom Bacillati; phylum Bacillota; class Bacilli; order Lactobacillales; family Streptococcaceae; genus Lactococcus; species Lactococcus sp. UBA7128. Next base: position 16,197 of record NZ_DKXK01000022.1, on the reverse strand, counting down.
AATAGCTTGTCATAAACTTTTTCTGGAATAAAATTACTGGCCAACGCTGCTTGACGTGCTGAACTATATCCCCGCACCTGAGCTTTAAAATTATGAACCTTGACATTCGTTTGAAGCGTCTTAGCGTAAGTATGTTGATATTGTTCGTAATTGCTGTAAAGGGCTTGATACGCTGCTTTACGAACCTTACGTTCCTTGCTTTCCATGAGCGAAGTATAATTGCCATGCGTAAGCTGGATTTCTCGCTCTTTTTCATCCTTAATCATCGGAAGCTTGATATCTGCATTGTCAAAAATTTCAAAAGTTTCTGCTGCTGCACCAAAAATCTCACTTGCTGCGGCCAGCATTTTCTCCTCTTTCTGGCTGAGGACATGCGCTTTCTTAGCAAGAAGACGCTCAAACATATGCGAAAATTGTTCAAGCTTTGGCTCTTCTGACTTAAATCTTTTATAATCTTCTGGAGATAATTCGAGAAATTCTGGTTCATAAAAGGCAAACTTTTCTTCAAGTTTTGCGTATAACTGTGTAGCTTTGGCCTCGTATTCTTGATAAAGACTCACTTGAGTATCTTGGTCATGTTTCATTGAAGCATAAACATATACTTTTTCAACTGCCCGTGAAAACTCTAGTTCCGCTTCTGTAATTTTTAGTAAACTTTGCGCGCTATCCAGAAGATGCCCCTCAAAGTGCTCTACTTCTTCCAACCCCTTCTGAAGTTTTTTCAACTCTAATTCCCAAGCTTCGTCACTTTCAAAGATTGTCGTCAAATCCCAAGTCAACGCTTCAACTATCTCATCACGTTTTTTGACCATTTTTCTTCCTATCTTCCTTTTCATTTTTATCCTTAATTATAGCATAGAAACGCGGTGCATGCAGTGTTTCAAGCTCTCTTGCTGCAAAGTTTTCGTAAAAATTTCGATAGTAACTCTCTAAGGAATGATCCAGTTGATAAAAATATTGTTTTTCTTCCTTTTTCAAGGCATACGTCAACAAATTCAGGCCTGGCGGACTCCAGTACCCTTTATCCAAGTCCAATGTTAATAAGTTTTCTCCTGCTTCATAATATTCTCCTTGTACCTTAAGCCATTTCGGCACTTGATGATAAAGCTGTCTCTGAATAAAAGACTGCATTCCTTTGCTTGGTGGAGCTTTTAAATGCAGGTCTAATTTTTCCTTAAATGGCAAACGAAGCACTTCCAAAAGTCCTCCTTGAAACCAGTCAAATTCTTCTGTGAGATAAATAAGTCGCCCACGTAAGTCTTGATGTATCAAGGATTTTAAGCGTACTTTCTGTCTTTCTAAATCTAACTCCCAAAAGTAAAAGCCTCTGTTTTCCGAGTAATAGAGTAAACTTTTTTGTAAAGCAGTCAAAGAATTTTTTAGCCATAAATCTTTTCCCTGAAGCCAAAGAACATAGTAGCCATTGGCCCTGTAGCTTAATGTGCGCTCTTTTAATCTTTGTAGCGAGAGAGAGGAACACTGTATCTCAATAGCTAATTTGTCATTCACTAATAAATCCGCTGTCTGCTGTATCTGTGGTAAATACTTTTCAATTTCAACTTTTTCTTTTTGACGTAGCCACTGATACAAACCAAGTTTTAACTCCAAATGTTGAGCAGATTCATGTTCAGACCATGAAGAACAATTTTGTAAAGAGATATGAGCAAAGTGTGAAATTTTTATCTTGCCCTTTTTTAAACGCACGGATGATTTGCAAGCTGGACAATAAAAGGGTTCTTTCAATTTGTTACTCTCTAGTATATTTACAGTTTGTCCATTTTTATCTAAGGCTATCAGCATACCTTCTAACACGTAAATTCGTTTCATAAATCACTTTTTATTACAGATAAAGCAAAAAAAACTCGCAGAAAGCAAGTTTCTTCATAACAGATTTTTAAGGATTGAACACAAAATGGTCCATAAATAAAACGAAGAGAGAAAAAGCAATAAAGATACCTGTGATTAAGCCTACCCAGAAAATGTGTTTACGGCGTTGGCTATTCATGACCGCAATAAACTCCCGAATAAATGCTGGGAGTCGAAAATATAGTGGCGTCTTCCCTCCGGTACCACCTTGAGCATTTAAACCTTGTTGAGCGGCGAAGAGAGCTGCACGAAAAACATGATAGTCGGAGGAGAAAAATAGGAATTCTTCATTTTTCTTGTTTTCAGCTTTATCGATTAAGACGGAGGAAAACTTTAAATTTTCGAAAGTTGTTCTCGATTGATCCTCAACCATTGTACGTTCTTCTGGAAATCCAAGTTGCTCAATCGCATACTTTTGCATTGCTAAAGCCTCAGAAAGTTGCTCGTCCTTACCTTGTCCGCCTGAAAAAACAAGAATTGTTTCCGGGCTAGCTAACGCCAGACCTGCGCGGATTCGATTTGCCAAAAGTGGACTGACATGTTGACCATTGATTAATCCTGATCCTAAAATCACGTGATATTTAGCAAACTTTTTACGAAAACGACGTCCATAAGTCCAGCTTGAAAAAAAGAAAACAATGAATTGCCAAAGCAAGTAAAAGGCAAGAATAGGGTAAATATAACTTAGAAGTTGCAACCAAAGCCAGCCTTCTGACAAAGAAGACACACGAATATAGATCCAATCTACCAGAAAGAAAACAAGCATAATTGCAGGGAGAATCAAATTTGCAAGACTGTGAGATTCGCGCCGCCACATTTTGACGGTTAAAATAACAATCCCAATCGGAACAACAAAACTAATCATGAATGCTGGAATCAAAAAGAGTGCCAGCTCAATAATGAGTATGACCACGATGACTTCCCTATGGTAATTATAGTTCGCAGCAAAAATGATACCCATAATACCATTAAACAGGACAAAAAGACTTGCCAAAAATCCAATGGTCAGTCGCCCCAAGCGTAATGTTCTCAAATCCTTCAGACGATGCGATTTTGTATAAAAAATAACAGTTGGGATTAGTGCTAAAATACTAATCACTGAAAAAACAATAATAAGTGGTGTTTCCATAACATCATTTTAACATAAAAACCCGCTTAAAAAGCGGATGTTTCTCATAAATTAGACTATAATCTAGGTCCTTAGAGAATAGCCAATACTGCGAAGTTCAATGCAAAGGCGAAGGCTACAATCCAAATAATTGGTTTGACTTCCTTAATCTTACCTGTGAAAAGTTTAGAGAAGATGTATGTAATAAACCCAGCAGCGATCCCATATGAAATAGAGTAGCCCAATCCCATAAATACAGAAGCGAAGAAAGCTGGAATAGCTTCACTCAACTCAGACCAATTGATTTCTTTAAAGGAGCCCAGCATCATCATACCCACAATAATCAAGATTGGGGCTGTTGCTTGTGTTGGAACAATAGCCAGTAAGGGCAAAAATAGGCTAGAAACTGCGAACATTCCAGCAACAACGATTGAAGTTAAACCTGTACGTCCGCCTGCACCAATACCTGCTGCTGATTCTACATATACAGTTGTGTTTGACGTACCGAAAATTGCCCCAATCGGCGTTGCAATCATATCCGCAAAGAGCGCTTTATCCATCTTAGATGAGAAACCTTTGCTATTAGCCATGTCTTCAAAATCTTGATCAGAGAAAATCCCTGTACTGCGTCCTGTACCAATAAAAGTACCAATCGGATCAAAGATAGAAGTCAAAGAAAATGCTAGAATCGTCATTAGCACCTCAATGATACGTGAGGAGTCAGAAAACAGACTACACAAACCTTGTGAGCCAAGTGCAGCACCAAATGTGGTCCCCATCTCATTTATAGCTGTTCCAAGATTGTTGTCTGAGAAAAGCGTATTCATATCAACCTTTGTAACACCTGTCACGAGCGCAAGAACAGTAGTCACTACGATTGAAAGGAGGATTCCAGCCTTCCATTTGCGAAGCACAAAGAACATCGTTACCACAATGCCCACAAGAGCGATTAAGACACCTGGATTATCAAATTTCACAAGTCCTGGAACAATTGTTGAATCCGCTGTAATCGTCCCGTGATTATCTGAATAAGTCCCTGGTGAAGCAATAAATTCCAAAATTCCTGCATTTTTAATACCAATGTAAGCGATGAAGATACCAATACCTCCACCAATAGCATGTTGCAAACTTTCTGGAATACCTAAGACAATTGCTTTACGGATAGAAGTAAAGGTAATAATAATATTGACAATCCCACAGATAAAGACCATGGCCAAGGCTTCTTGCCAAGTATAACCAAGAGAGATAACGACCGTATAAGCAAAAAAGGCATTGATACCCATACCTGGCGCAAGAGCATACGGGACATTAGCGATTAAACCGATGGCTACAGAGCCAACAATTGAAGCCAAGATAGTCGCTAAGAAGACTGCTTGAACTGGCATGCCTGTTGTTCCTAAAACATCAGGATTAACAAATAAAATATAGCTCATGGCAAAGAAAGTGGTAATACCTGCCATAATTTCACGGCTAACTGTTGTGCCGTTTTCTTCAAGTTTAAAGAACTTGTTCACGAGGATAATCTCCCTTTTTCTAATGTTAAAAAAATAATTATTTCTACATCCCTATTCTAATGTCTTTCAAGTTCACTTTCAATTCATTTTAAGCTATTCTTCAGATTAGTTGCTGCATTATTCGGAAATAGCTAACTTTAAAAAAGTAAATCTCTCTTTATTAAGCCATTTACGATTATGTTATAATATCTCTAGCACTAATTGTAAGTAGAAGGTAAAGAAATCCCTCTTCATAAAAAAATTATAACAGCGAAATTCAAAGGTGATCGTTTTGAATTTCTACGGATAAACCCTCCGCACTTGTGCTGTTATAATGACAGTGTATTATGTTTAGAAAGCAGAACAACTTCCATGGACAAGAACAATCAAAAGCTCATTGCCATCGATCTTGACGGAACGACACTTCACAGTGATGGCAAAACTATCAGCCGCTATACAAAATATGTCTTCAAACGCATCGAAGAATTAGGACACATTATCTGTATCTCGACAGGTCGCCCTTTTCGTATGTCCTTAGATATTTATCGTGAATTAGAACTTAAAAGCCCCATGATTAACTTTAATGGTGCCTTGATTTCTATGCCCGATAACCGTAATTGGGAGCACACAAAAGGACATTATATTGATCGCTCATTTGTATTTGATTTTTTGCGCCATCAACAAAATTTTGATTTGGAGTTTTTTGCTGTCGAGTACCGCCGGAAGTTTTTCCTCAACAGCTTTCGCTATGTCGAGCCAAAATTGTTTGGTGTAGAAAAATTTCATCCTTATAACCGTCTTCGTGCTGATCGTCTGGATGACAACCCTCATGCCGTTCTTCTTTCAACGCGTGTCAAAGGCAAGTTTCGCCTGGCCAAGCAGATTCAAGATCACTATAATGGAAAAGTCAGCGTAAGCGGATGGGGAGGACCAAATGGCATTCTTGAAATTGTCCCTAAGGGAGTGAGCAAAGCATCAGGTCTCAAACATCTCCTCAAAGTTTTAGATATTCCCAAAGAAAATTTGATTGCTTTTGGTGATGAACACAATGATATTGAGATGTTTAAGCTGGCAGAAGAGGCTTATGCAATGAAAAATGCTTCTTCTCGCCTCACGCCCCATGCCACCGAAATTATTCCTTGGACAAATGATGAAGACGGTGTTGCTAGAAAGCTTGAAGAACTCTTCTTGAAATAGCACTTTCCACACATCTCCTTTTCAAAGTTACTTTAAAATATAAAAAGCTTTATCATTTCTGATAAAGGCAGATTACAGACAAAGTCTCTGGATTTTGTCTTTTTTCTATGGAAGAATGCTACAACGGAGCTAAGGGAATAGACACAAGAAGAGTCAGATTCAAAAAATAGGGCAACCGCTGGAAGAAAAATCCCTGCTGTGCTTGGGGAATGACGATAAAGCATTGCTCATATTTTTATTTTTGATCCCAAACTTGGAAATCAGACCTATCGAGTGCTGGAATAAATAAAAAAGTTGCTGTATCAGTAATAAAAATCATCCTTAAACCAGAGAACTTTCGCGTTTTCAACACCTAGGTTGAAAACTGGATATAAGCCATAAATAAAAAGAGATAGGGACAAAAGCATCTCTATCTCTTTTTGGTATTCATTAATCACGACTACTTCCCATGATTCCGAAAATTCTCAAAAGTGAGAGGAAAAGGTTAATAAAGTCAAGATAAAGTGACAAGGCCATGCTAACTGCCCAGCCATTGCTTACGTTACCACTGTTTTGACGATATACCTGCTCAATTTTTTGGTTGTCCCACGCAATCAAACCGCTGAAAACAAGTACGCTGATGATTGATGAAACAAAGACAACCATTGGACTTCTTAAAAAGATGTTAATAACACCTGCAATAATCAAACCAATCAGCATTCCCATCATAGCACGTCCCATGCCTGACAAGTCACGTTTAGTTGTCCGCCCATAAACAGAAAGACCAAAGAACATACCCGCAGTGGAAACAAAGGCTAGAGTAACATCAGAAGCTGTGTAAGCAGCAATCGTAAAGCTCATCATGAAGCCCATCATTACCGAGAAACCGATAAACATCGGTAAAGCGGTAGGTTTATTTTTCATGGCTGCATTTTGCATTGGGAAAATAAGAATAAGTGGCAGGAACCAAATAACAAGCATTCCAAAGCCTGCACGATGCACCAAGTTCTGAGCTGCTTCCCAGAAAACATTAATTGTCAAAAAAGATGTGAGTGCTGAAACGGCAACCCCAATCCCCACAATTCCATAGATGCGTGCAAAGAATTGGTTTAACGACACCTGGCTACTGTTCTGATTATTTATAAATGGATTTTCCATGATTTCTCCTTTTTAATTCTATCATTAGGACTATTCTACCAAAATTTTCTAGGACTGTCATCCGACTAACGTCCTATTTTTTAACTCTTTTCATATTTTTCTTATTTTGACCAGTCTATTCCTGTTTGACCTGTTTGCTCTAAAAATGCATTCGCTCTTGAAAAAGGACGAGAGCCAAAAAATCCACGCGCAGCAGACAACGGAGAAGGATGAGCAGACTCAATAATCAAATGTTTATCCGAATCAATAAGTCTGGCTTTCTTTCGCGCATCTCCTCCCCACAACAAAAAGACTTTAGGGCGGTCGTCGTCTGAAGCAATTTTGATAATTTCATCTGTCAAAGGTTCCCATATTTTTCCTTTATGGGCATTGGACTTTAATTTAGGAACCGTTAAAACAGCATTAAGGAGCAATACCCCTTGTTCGGCCCAATGGGTCAAATCTGAATCTCGTTTATCAAAACCTTCACTTTGAAGTTCCTTCTGAATGTTAACAATAGAATCCGGACGGTGAACAACAAATGAAGCTGGGTATGAAAAGCTTAGTCCCTGTGCTTTTCCAGGCTGCGGATAGGGATCTTGTCCAACAAGGACAACTTTTACCTCCGCTAAAGAAGTAAGTTCAATTGCCCGAAAAATCTTATCCTCAGGTGGATAAACTTCTCCTTGGGAATAAGCATGATTAATGAAAGCTACTATTTTTCGAAAATACTCTTCAGGCAATCGTTCTCTCAAAGGACGACTCCAGTCTGTTTTTTTCATTGTTCAACCTCCTTGTAGTAGATAACCTATTGCCAAGTCACAAAACACTCACACTAGGATATTTTCCTTCTATTTTACCTTATTTTTATATTATCGGCTAGCTCCCACCCGTATAAACCTTTCTTTTTAGTCTGTTTTTATACTTCGCTTGTAGCGCTACGAGGTTTTATATTTTACCAACCTCTTTGACGATTCTAGAAAGATGCTAACTGGAACTCTTTATTATTCATATAAAAATGACAAGGCAGGACGTTTTATCTTTCTCAATGTCATAAGAAAACACTGAAAATAAAATTCAACGACAGTCAAGGGGGCTGCTGCTCATCTATTGGACAAATATTTTTGGACTTAACTATACATGCATCTATAAGCTACCTATGGTTTGATAAATACTCTTGTACACTTTAAATTCCTAGACGTGTCATCTATTCAGAAAAAAGCTGTTTATATTTTATCCTCTTCTTTAGTTCTGGCGTACTGTCGAAGCACTGTTTTTAGTTTTTCCGGTGCGGTCTTTCGAAAATCGCTGAGATAAATCTCACGATGATGATAGGCTTTGTGGATGAGTTGAAGTCCTTCGGCAGCTGCAAATTCTTCCATCTGAGCAAAAGTATGAGCCTCTTCGTCAAAAGATCCCTTATGTAGAGCCTGCACACAAAAACCATCTTCTATTTTTTCATATTTTACATGAGAAAAATCCTGTTTCTTTTTTCGCTCTGCTTCTTCTTTGGCCCACTCTACAACTTCCTTGGTGACAAACTCTGGCATTCTAAGCATTATTTTCCAAACAAAGTCCTCCTTTTTTAAAGGTTCGCCTTTCTTGGGAACAGTTTTACTCGTCCATAGTCCTTCCAAAGGAGGCACAACAAAACGGTAAAAATTAGGAATTTTGCAATCTTCCTTTTTATAAGACATGGAAATCGTATAAGCAACAGGGTAAAGGGAAGCAATCGCTTTCTGAAAAGTCTCTCCTGCGGGTTCACCCGCTCCTGAAACCGTTAAATAAGTCATCTCTGGAACCATAATCGCCTCTACCTTTTTCGGATAATAAAACTTTTTCTCCGTCTTTTTAAAGTCAACTTTCTCTGTTTCAAACGTCATTTAATTTTTGGAAATGGTCGCAAAAGTAAACAGCAGTTGATTTACTTTTTTCTCACCGCTTCCTTCTCCTTCCTTTTCTGCTTTCTAGCGTATTTTCTTCTCAAAACTGATAACAATTTATCCATTCATTATATCATTTATCTTTTCTTATCCAACAACAGTTACTATTATAAATTTTAATATGGAAATGTTGCTATGCTGATATTTTTGATAGAAAAAAGAGGTTAACATCACCTCTTTAATCAAATATGAATAGAGTAGCACTCAGTGTGAGCGACTAAATGTTTACTTTTTAACTCGCCTGAATTTTAAATTTACCTCCAAGAGCAATACTACGAATGCTTTCACTGGCATTAGCCATCTCCACACGACGTACTGTTCTTGGTAGGAACTTACGAATGTCATCTTCGTTATAACCAACCTGAAGACATTTGTCATTGACAATCAAAGGACGTCGTAAGACAGAGCGATTCTCATCTATAAAGCGAACGAGTTCTCCTAAGGAAAGTTCATCTAGTCTTGTTGCAATTTTTTTATAAATTCGGCTGCGCTTTGAAAGTATTTCACCTGTTCCTTCTTCTGTTAATGAGAGCATATTAAGAAACTCTTGCTTTTCGATATTATCCGTCAACAAATTAATCTCTTGATACTCAATCCGGTGTTCATCCAGCCACTCTTTTGCCTTTTTAGATGAGCTACATGTCGTTACTGTATAAATTTTTAGCATGGTTGTTTCTGCTTTCCTTATTTTTTTCTTATTTATTCATAAACTAATTATAACATTTATAACAGAACTGTCAAGTATATGTTTTAAAAAAAGCTTTTGTAACTATATTGTAATATAAAAAGTAAAAAAAAGAAACCTATCATCTGATAGGAATATTTCTTGTAGTTTAAGAATTAGCCCAATTTAGCAGCCAAACGTGACTTGTCACGTGAAGCCTTGTTCGCATGGATGAGACCTTTTGATGCAGCTTTGTCAATCGCAGAGCTTGCAGCTTTGTATGTGTCTTCACTTGGTGCCTTTTCAAATTTTTTGATTGCAGTACGCATTGCAGATTTTTGTTGTGAGTTGCGTTCGTTAGCAGCCACGTTCAATTCAGCGCGTTTGATTGCAGATTTGATATTAGCCATTATTTCCTCCAAATTTTTGTAATACCTATAAATTATACAGGATTTTTGGCTTTTTAGCAACTGTTTGTCTGAATAAAATCCAATTATTTTCCTTTTTTTATTTGGACAAATTGCATATTGCTATTTACATTTTATCAATTGGTGCTATAATATGAATATGAAATTAGATGAAAATCCTTGGTTGACAGATGCTGAATTTATGAGTTACGTTGGTCACTTTCTTGAGATGCCAGAACTGAAACAGCTTGATGAAATCACACATCACTATACTTCAACACGTTTGATTCACTCTATAAAAGTGAGTTATGTAAGTTATTTAGTTTGTAAAAAAATGGGCTGGAATGCAAAGTCAGCTGCACGTGCAGGGCTTTTGCATGACCTCTTCTACTACGATTGGCGCGACACTAAGTTTAACAAAAGTCATGCCTATGTTCATCCACGCATTGCTGCACGTAATGCTGCAAAAATCACAACACTTTCAGATCTTGAATACGATTGTATTGTTAAACATATGTGGGGCGCAACGCTTGCGCCACCGCGTTACAAGGAAAGCTGGGTAGTTACTCTAGCAGATGATTATGTCGCAATGACTGAAGGTATAGAAACTGCACGTTTCAAATGGAAAACGCGTAAATACTTTAAACGCCATCTCCCTATCTAAGAAAAAGACTTGCTCAGAATGGATAAGCAAGTCTTTTTTTCTATTTGAAAATAAGGAAATCTTCTTCTGTCAAACCAATCAAAGGGTCAAAATCTCCCGAAGCGATTAAAGCTGTAGTAAGAAAGGGCTCTTTCACCAAATTTTCAGATATGTCTTCTTCTGAAAAAAGTGAAATTTCTTCTACTGTGGAACTTTCCTTCTTCTCCGCAGTAACAAGCTCCATCTGAGGTTTTGGCTGCTTATCCAGCACTTCAGATTTACCAGAAAAGCGCTCAATCAAATAAGTTTTACGGTTGGCACTTTCTTTTTGTACAGCCTGAGCAAATGCTCTCTGCTCTCCAATAAGGATGAGACTCTGTTTGGCACGCGTGATGGCCGTATAAAGTAAGTTTCGCTCCAGCATTCTTGAATAAGAAGAAACCATCGGAACAACAACTGTTGAAAACTCGCTCCCTTGCGACTTATGAATAGACATGGCATAAGCAAGCGTTATCTTATACCACTCGGCGCGAGGATAAGTCACTTCTTGACCATCAAAATCCATTACAATTTCATCTTGTTTGCTTTCCGTATGCTTGGCAGGGACCAGCTTAACGATTACTCCTAGATCCCCATTAAAAACATTGCATTCTGCATCATTAACCAGATGTAAAACCTTGTCTGCTTGACGAAAATGAACATCTTGATAGTTAAACTCTTGTCTTCCTTCTAAAGGATTGAAAAGTTCTTGGAGTAAAGCATTGAGTGTGTTTATTCCTGCCATTCCTTTGTACATCGGTGCCAAAACCTGTAGCTCAAAAGGATTGTTTCCTCTTTTTTTCCAAGCTGTTGCAACCTGGGTCACCAGATTTGCCACCTGACTTGTACTCGCTTCAAAGTAGGAGCGGTCTGGATGACGGCTGGTAAAATCTTGAGGCAAGCGTCCTTCCCTAATTTCATGTGCAAGATCAATAATGGTTGACTCTTCCCCCTGACGGAATATTTTATCCAATCTTACTGAAGGTATCTCAGATATTTTTAAGAGATCCGCAAAAACTTGCCCGGGACCAACAGAAGGGAGCTGATCCGCATCGCCCACAAAAAGAACCTTCATGGAAGGCGGAATGGCTTGCAAAAGTTTATTTGCTAACCAAGTATCCACCATTGAAAACTCATCCACGATGAGCAGGGAACCTGAAAGAAGATTACTCTCTGTGTCCATAGCTTCATCTGTATTTAAACCCAAATGACGATGTAAAGTTGCTGCTGGCAAGCCAGTCAGCTCATTCATCCGTCGACTTGCTCTCCCTGTCGGTGCAGCCAAAAGTATGGGAAAAACATCATCATGATAGTTCTCGGGATCCAGATCAATACCATAAAGTTTCGCATATGTTTCAATAAAACCGTTGATAATCGTTGTTTTCCCTGTCCCAGGTCCACCAGTTAAAATAAAGAATTGACTTTTTAGCGCTTGAATAATTGCTTCTTTCTGTAGCTTATCGTATGTAATCTCCAAATCATGCTCAACCTGTCCAATCTGCTCCAGAATTTTCTCATCTGAAAAAGGTTGCGAACTGGGTTGAATCAGTTTTTTTAAAGAGGCACTGATGCCTTCTTCAGCAAAGTAAAGCGAGTTTTCAAATATTTTTGTTTCTTCTTGCTGAATTTTTCCTTCTTCTAAAAGAGGGTTGATTTCTTCAGCTACATATTCTGGCGCAATCTCAACTTGTCTGGAGTCCTCCAAAAGTTGAATAGTTTCCAGCAAAAGGTCATGTGCTTCGATATATGTATCCCCTGTAATCATCGGTTGTGTCTTCACCACGTGCATTAAAGCTGCCCTAAAACGCGCATGACTGTCGGCTGCAATCCCTAACTCTTGAGCAATTTGATCTGCTGTTTTAAAACCGATACCCTTTACATCTTCTACCAGCTGATAGGGATTTTTAGCAATAATCTCTAATGTTTCATCCTTGTAAAGCTCATGAATCTGAAATTGTAGCTTGCTTGGAATACCATACTCAGCTAGCTTGGACAGTATTTTTTCAACACCGTGATTGTCACGCAGGCGTTTAATGAATGAATTTTTTCTTGCGAGGGGCAGTATTTCTCCTAACTCTTCAGGAGCACCTAAAATGCTGTCTACAGTATTTTCAGGAAATCGCGCAACGATTTTTTCGGCCGTTTTTTTACCAATACCTGGAAATTTATCTGATGAAAAATACTTGATTAAGCCTGCAGCACTGGTTGGTACGGCTTTCTCATAAGTTTCTACCTGTAACTGTTCCCCATACCTTGGATGAGTTGTCATCTGCCCATAAAACGTATAAGTATCTCCCTCTATCAGGTCGCCAATCGTTCCTGTCACGACAATCTCATAGCCTATATAATCGCTGTTTGTTTCATCAATTTCCAGCAAAAGAACCTTGTAAAAATTGCTAGGATTGCTGAAAAAAATAGCCGCAATGGTTCCTGTAAAATATATTTTTTCTGTCATAATTCTTGATTCCAATGAGTGATTTGAAAGCCTTTATCCTTTGCTTCCAAGACAGTTACACTGTTGTTCGCTAAGCCTCCTGCTGCGCGCAATTCCCATATGGGAAACCCTGCCAGATGCCGCATACCTGCTGTTCCAGAAGCACCGTGCCCGACAAGTAGGATATTTTCAGCTTCATCCTTACGCAAATCTAGCGCTAGGCTGTCAAAACGATTTAAAACCTGTTCAACCGTTTCAGCCCCAAAATGTCGACCGTCAAAGTTTTGTAGCTCATTCCGAGATGCATACATTTCTTTTGGGTATTTTAAGAGTGCATCTGCAACAAGCTGACCTTCAAGTTGGCCAAAATTCCACTCAGACAGGCGAGGATCTTTTTCAACTGGCAAATCAGTCAAGAGCTCCGCTGTAGTAATCGCTCGAGCTTGAGGACTTGAAATAACCCTATCAAATCGTACAATCTGCGACAGTTTTTCACTGACACGCGCAATGGCCTCATAAGATTCAGGCAAGAGAGGCGAATCCCCCTTCTGCCCTTGGAGCCTTTTTTCTAAATTCCACTGTGTTTTTCCATGTCTAACAAAATAGATTTTCATTTCAACTCCTGAATTTCTTTGACTACTTCCTCTGGACCTTTGCCCCGAGTTTCAATAACAATATCGGCTACCTCTTCGTAAAATTTGACACGCTGAGCAAAAAGTTTTTTAACTTCTTCCTTTGATTGGAAAGCCAAGGGACGACTGTTCTCCTTGTCCAATAAAATGCGCTCATAAAGGGTTTCAAAATCTGCCTTCAGATAAACAACATTTCCCAGTTTTTTCAAACAGTTGCGATTTTCAATCAAGTTGACAATGCCACCACCTGTAGCTACGTTAAAGCCTGAGAGAATTGCCGCTTCAAGTTTTTCCCTTTCAATTTTCCGAAATTTATCTTCTCCATATTCTTGAAAAAACTGTGCAATAGTCATGCCAACCTCTTTTTCAATCTCCTTATCAAGATCAACAAAATTTTCTTTATCAAGAGCTTTTGCGACAGTTGATTTGCCGGCAGCCATGAAGCCTATTAAAATCACTGCCATTCCCTATCCTCTCTGCTCCCAGCAAGTAAAGTTTCCATGTCATCAAAAAAACCTGGATAACTTGTGCTTATGGCTTGACTTCCTTCTAGACTGACCTCTCCTTCTGAGATAAGAAGAGCTGCAATGGCAGTCATCATACCTATACGATGATCGCCATATGTACTAATCTTCTTCTTTGGCGCATGCAACTTTGTTTTGCCTCTGATTATCATGCCATCTGCTGTAGGTAGGACATTGGCTCCCATAGCTTGCAAAGTATCTGCCACTACCGCAATTCGATCTGTTTCCTTTATTCTAAGTTCCTCAGCATCCGTAATGACCGTTTTTCCCTCAGCCTGAGTTGCTAGGAGCGCAAGAATAGGTAGCTCATCAATAAGCCTTGGAATTAAGGCGGCAGATATTTTCGTTGCTTTTAGGGCACTGTGCTTTACCTTAAGTGTTGCTGATAGCTCTGTCCGTTCGGATACTTCAACTTGTCCTCCCATATCTTCAATGACATCAAGAATTCCTGTTCGGGTTTGATTTATACCAACATTTTTGAGCTGGATATTACTTTCTGGGATAAGCAAAGCTGCTACAATCCAGAAGGCTGCGGAAGATATATCTCCGGGCACAGTTATCTCTTGTCCTTCTAGTTTCTGTCCACCAGGAACTAAAATTCTCTTACCAGATATCTCAATCCTTCCACCAAATTGTTGAAGCATCTCCTCTGTATGATTACGGGTCAGCTCTTTTTCAACTATTTCTGACACTTGACCTGTTTCCGTTTGTAGGGCAGCAAATATCAAAGCAGACTTAACCTGTGCAGAAGCTACTGGAAGCTGGTAGTTTATTGGTTTCAAATGTCCCCCGCGAATTTTCAAAGGGGGAAGGAAGCGTTCGCCTTCTCCCTCAATTTCCGCGCCCATCAGTGTTAGAGGTTGGGCAACACGATCCATAGGTCGTCTTGAAAGAGAGGCATCGCCATACATGTCAGTTTCAAAAGGTAGACCTGCTAAAATTCCAGACATTAAGCGCATAGATGTTCCCGAATTCCCCATGTTCAAAGGCTTTCGAGCAGATTTTAACCCCTCAAAACCTCTCCCCTGAATGCAGACCATTTTTCCATTGTCTTCAATCTTGACACCTAAAGCCTGAAAAGCTTGGATGGTTGCTGTAACATCTTCTGCTCTCAAAATGTGATGCACCCGTGTCTGTCCATGAGCAATAGCACCAAACATAATCGAACGATGTGAGATTGATTTATCTCCAGGGACTGTGATAGTTCCCTTAAGTCTCCTTGCATTTGTTGTGAGTTTCATTATTAACCTTGTAGCTTTCTTCTATGCGATTTTATCTTCTATTATAGCACAAGTCTTAAGATGAAATATTGGAGTGCTGTTATGTAACAAAAGTGGCTTGGTCTCTGGATAAGTTAGAGTTCAAAAAATAGAATATTAGTGCAACACACAACATGAAAAATATAAAAATCATACACGACAATACAGGATATTTTTTCTCCTGCTTCCCTCTGTTTCTAGATTAAGAGAAAGCAAAATTAGACCGAAATCCTTGTTACTCATGCTACCATTTCCTATTCTTTCACTTTAACAAAAGAAAAACTGTAGCTTAGTGCAATCAAGAAAAACTATAAAACATCCCTCGTTTACTGGTTTTGAATTGAAAAAACTCTGAGACAAGGACCCAAAAACAGAAAAACGCTCACTTTCGACATTTTTTGTGTCAAAAGTGGGCGTTTTCGAACTCTGAATTTGAACTTTCGTCCAAAACTTCTGAAAGAAAGTTCTAAGGAGCTTGGTTGATGATGAGGGCTGGGCGCATGCCGCCATGTGCTCCAGCAAGATTTGTGGTCCAATGGGAATTTAGCCATCCGTTACCTCCATTAATAAACCAACCTGTATCAGGATTAGGACTTTGTGATGAAAGCGTACGCGTCCACCAAAGGGTATCATTTGCACCTACACGTCCTTCCCTACGAGGAAAAGCACGACCTGGGCCTGACAAGCGCACCACATCTGCTACGGAAAGAGTAAAAGCACGTGGTGTGCCACCTGAGTCAACTTGAGTGATGTCAGCTGCAGCATCAGGAAATTGAGCCAAGCTGCTGGCACTCATTATCCAACGCCAGCCGCCTTCCCAAACAATATCTTCATCCAAAATAGCAGGGCCTATATATGGGACAGAGACAGGT
>NZ_DKXK01000090.1:0-8114 GCF_002492185.1 Lactococcus sp. UBA7128 | reverse complement strand
AAAGGGTGGGTGGTTTGGCTGGGGACTTGGCTTTAGACATGAAGAAAAGAAGCCCCAGAAGGAGCTTCTTTTCTCTATTATCAAATTTTATTTGGCCTTTAAGGCACTCAAGATTTGTGTGCGAAGGTCCTCAATACCGTCCGCGCTAGCTGGTAAGAAAATCGTCGAATTACCGCCATTCGCAAACTGGTTGAGAGTGTCCAGATACTGGTTCGTCAAGAGAATCGACATGATTTGATCCTCCGTTAAACTTGCACCTGTGTTTTTAATTTCAATGATTTGTTGGGCAAGTCCATCAACGATGGCCTTACGCTGCTCTGCAATACCCACACCACGCAAACGATCTTTTTCTGCTTCCGCTTCCGCTGAGGTAACAATCTTGATCTTCTCTGCGTTAGCAAGCATTTGTGAAGCATCCTGTTTACGTTGTGCAGCATTGATTTCGTTCATGGATTGCTTAACCTCTGCATCAGGTTCTACACGAGTGATGAGTGTTTTAACGATGATATACCCATAGGTAGTCATTTCTTCTGCAACCTGATGTTGTACTTCCAAAGCAATCTCATCTTTTTTCTCAAAGACTTCATCCAGAGTCAACCTAGGCACAGCGGAGCGAAGAGCATCTTCAATATAAGCTTGAATCTGTTCCGCAGGATTCATCAGCTTATAGTAAGCATCTTTAATGTTTTCTTCATTAACACGATATTGTGTAGCAACATTCATCGTGACAAAGACATTGTCTTTTGTCTTGGTTTCCATGGTCATTTCATTTTGCAATAAGCGCAACTGGATGCGGGCAGCAACGCGGTCAATTCCCCAAGGCAATTTTATATGAAAACCTGCGGAAGACGTTTTTTGATACTTCCCAAAACGTTCGATGATTGCTACCGTTTGCTGCTTAATAACATAAAATAATGTACTTACACTCACCAAGAATATGATGAAGAAAACCGCAACGATGATAAGCGAAACTGTTAACATAAAAACTCTCCCTACTTTAGTTCTCTCCCCTAATTATACCTCATTTTTCAGAATATTCCAATCAAAATCCTTTAGAGATATACATGTAACATTTGTTTTTCTCCGCTTGATAAAGAAGGGGCTTAAGATAACCGATTTTTTCAGCCTGCAAAAGCAAATCTTCAAAATTATAGCCTGTCAAACGAATATAGTTTTCATTTTCATCTGCTGTTGTCAAGTCTGAGAGCTCATGCACATCTGTAAATCTCCCCTTAAAATCAGCTTTCTTCATAACCAAGTATTCGTTTTCCTGCTCTAAAACATAGTGAGGAAAAATTTGCGCAATTTCATAAACAATCTGTGTGGTCATCTTAAGCGGAAATTCACTGAAAACAAGTGCTTCCTCTTGAGCATTGCGGTAACAAAAGCCAAAGGATTTTCCTGATATATTCAGACGCACAAAACGGAAGTTTTCCGTCCCTTCTTTTCCCTCCAAATGAAAATTCGGTTGCGTTTGAAACATCGCTAAGTCACGAGATAGCGCAAAGAAATACTTGGTCGCATCCTGAGGAGAACGTTTTTGATAAAGCTCTGCAAAATAGGCATTGATAACACTTGAAGGCGGTGTTACCAAAAGCATTTTTTCCTTTTCGTCAGTCAGGCTCTCTAAACGATTTTCTAGAAAAACCCTATCCTGAGCCATATAGCCACCGTATTTCAAGCCTAAATCAATATATTCCTTATTTTTCACTTCTTTCCTCCATATTTAAAAATTCTTTTGCACACATTATAGCATTTTCCGGATAATCCATTGATAACACATCATAAAAATCAACATTCATACGGTTACGAAACCAAGTCAGCTGACGCTTAGCATATCTTCGTGAATTTCTTTTCACAAGCTCCACCGCTTCCATAAGTGAACATTCTCCTGCAAAATAGGGGAAAAACTCCTTATAGCCGATCCCCTTAGCTGCTTGGACATCTGGATAGCCCTCAAATAAAAATTTGGCTTCCTGAAGAAGCCCTTCGTCCATCATTTGGTCTACTCGGCTATTAATCCGCGCGTAAAGCTCTGACCGTTCACTACTGAGGCCGAGGATAGAAAATTCATAGTCCGGTTTCTGATTTTCACCTGTACCGAAAGCTTCTAATTCTAGAAAACGCACTGCCCTTCTCCGATTGAGCTCTGGAATCTCTTGTGTCACGCGCGCAAAGAGTTCTTCATCAGACAGCGCCTCTAGATTTTTACGTAATGTCATCATTTCCTCATGATGTGCCTGCCCTCCCAGATGATATCCCTCAAGAAGACTCTGAATATAAAGTCCTGTTCCTCCTACTATTATGGGGACTTTTCCTGCTTCAATAATTTGTTCAATACTTTGTGTTGCTTCTTGGACAAAGTCAAAGGCAGAATAGCTCTCATCTACATCACGTACATCAATCAAATGATGCACCACAGCAGCCTGCTCTTCTGGACTCGCCTTAGCTGTTCCAATATCCAGTCCCCGATAAACTTGCTGCGAATCTCCTGAGATTATCTCCCCTCCAAATTTCTGAGCCAACTGGATCCCCAGAGCTGTTTTTCCCACGGCTGTAGGACCCACAACCACTAAAACTTTCTTTTTCTTCATACTTTTACTTTTCTACTGTTTCTTTCTATTATAGCATATAGCATTTTTGACTTCGGGAATTATTTTTCGATATAAAAAACCTCAAAAAATTGAGGTAAAATTTTATCTCGTTGCATTAAAGTAAACTTGAGAATTTTCGAGCTTTCCACGCGCTTCAATCAGTTGATTTACTGTGACGAAAGTATAGCCCTGCCTTTTTAGTTTCTTGATTACTTTTTCTGCCCCATCAACAGAGCTATCGTAAATATCATGCATGAGAATGATGGAGCCGTCATAGACTTCATTCATCACAACCTGTTCTATCTGGTCTGCATTTTTACTCTTCCAATCTAAAGAATCCACACTCCATTGAATGATTGGTGTTTGTGCTTGCGCATTGATTTCAGGCGTTGTTGCTCCATAGGGCGGACGTAAGCCTTGTGGGGCAATACCGAGAGTCTTTTGGACTAAATCTGCTGTATTTTTGATTTCCTCCTGAACCTCTTTCATGGGAAGTTGCGGAAGGTTCAGATGATTAAAAGTATGAGAACCTACTTGATGTCCCAACTTATACTCCTGCTTCACTATTTCCGGATAAAGCGCAAGACGATTACCAAGTATAAAAAATGTTGCGGGCACATTTTCTTTTTTCAAAATAGAGAGCAAGCGCGGCGTAGTTTGTGGATCTGGCCCATCATCAAAAGTTAAAGCAACGAGCTTCTTGCTGGCAAGCTGTTTATTTCTAACCTGTCGAGCAGAAGGAATTTTTACTTTTGATTTCTCCGCTTCCTCCTTCAAATGCTCTACTAAGATTCGGGGAGTCACAACTTCTCCAAGCTCACGAAGTGGAAGGGAAACCTGTACATAGTTCTTGGTATCCCTGTTTATCTGATGCGGGGCAAAATAGAAAACTAAAGAATTATTATTCAAAACAAAGGTATTAAAATTTTGCTCAACAGCCTTTAATCCGCTTTGTAAAACCGCCTTTGCCTTTTGTGTGGAATAACGCTGCTCCTTTGAAAATTTGTCATAAATATACTTAGAAATACTTTGCAGATCCTCTTTTTCTTTAAGCAGATCTGAGATTTGTAATTCTTTTTCTTCTTTTAAATCATAGGTTTTCGTAATGACTTGACTTTCTGTTTGCAGCAGCGGACTGTTTTTTCGCATCACATTAAACTTAAAACTCACGATATCAGGGGATAACTCATAAGTTTCAAAAGACTGAAAGAAACTTCCTTTCTCTTTTGGATTATTTTCAAGGGTAGCTCTTTTAAAAGCTGAAAGCTCACTGCTTAAAAAACTTTCTAATTTTTGATTGATTTTCTTACTTTTAGTTTTAGGATAATTTACCAAAATTTGTTGCTCTTTATTTTCGGACTTCACCTCAATGCTAAAATCTTTTAAGGTTACACTTTTTATATAGGTATTAACTGACGGAGTCTTCGCTTTAGATTCTTTATCCCCCACTTTTTCCGACATCACTCCAATAATAATTCCGAAAATAGGCAAAAGCAGACCTAACCATAACCACTTCTTTTTCATGCTCTCTTCCCCTCCCCCTCTGCACTCTGATGCTCCTCTTTTTAAGATAACAATAATTTTTAATACTTTCAAATATTTCGTCTGTTTTACATATGCAGCAGCTTAAAATACTGGGCTTAGAAGCTTACAAGTGTTATAATAAACTTATACATTTCTAAAAGTATCATCATGATTGACAAACATAGGAGGAGAAAAGGATGAATAAATATCTTAAGGGCTATCTTATCGGAAAAGCTATTGAAATCACAGTAGCTGGAACGGCTGTGATGTTTGCTAAACATAAAGGATTGATTGATGCTGAAATGCATCCCAATCTAAAAAAAGATGTCGTTGTTGAAAATCAAAAGCGTGCCAGAAGAAAACGTCTAGCGCGCTAATAATCACTCTTGGAGGTATATATTATGAATAAAAATTTTGTTGCCGGTTTTGTTGCCGGTAAGGTCGTTACTCTTGCAGCTTTAGTGGCTGCTGGTGTCATTTATAAAAAACGTCGTATTGATCCTATAGAGCGCAAATGGGAATTTGTCCAAGAAAACCGTAAAAAGGCGAACCGTAAACGTATTGCCCCTTAAGCGAGTTATTAAAAATTTAAACAAAATACTTCTTCAATGACTCTCAAATAGAGACTGGTCTATTTATGAATGGATAAAGAAAAAACGGGAAATATTCTCGTTTTTTTTTGTCTTTCTCGCCGCCTCTAAGCCGCCTCCAAGAGATAAGGCGACTCTGCAAAGGGAGCCAATACTACCCTTTCATTTATAACTACATTATGAAAGCAACAATTAAAAAACTCCCCTATAGTCAGAATGAAAGACAATATGAGGTAATAGAGCCTTATATCCTCTGCTTCTTGCAATAGTCACAGGAATAAGCCCGGATAAGAATGAATCAAATGACAGTCAAAATAACAACCTTATCAGGCGGATAGCTTCGATTTATCGAGGTCTTTTTTTGTGCTGTAATCATACTGTAACGTATTTTGAAAGAGTGACTAATATGATATAATAGCCCAGTAGAAGTTTATGGACGGTAGCCTAACTGGAGGTGATGCTTATGAAAAATTGTAGGCGATAACCTCACAATACAGAAAGGCGACAAATTTTGTCGATATATGAAACACTCTCATTGATGATTGCACTTGCGTTATTAATGATTACAGTGATAAATAAAAACGATAAAAAAATAACGTCCAACTTTAGCGAGTGACGTTATTTTACGTTAACTTTGCTACCGTTCTTAATACGGCTACACGGGACTTGTTAGCGCAAGTCCTTTTTATTTAGTTTTATTATAACACCGCCCTGTCGGAATAGCAAGGGGAATAAAAATCTGCTGGAGCATTAATGTAGCCAGCAGAACTTCTTCTTCCTCAAATCCTCCAATCAGGAGTAGGAGTTCAGGAGCTGGTTCAATTTTTTCAAACTCTTGCATTGTATTAAACCCAAAACATGCTTTTGTTCCTGCTTTCCAGCTGTTCACTGAAACACAGGTAGTATTATCGGTAGCTCCAGATTTATGGAATCGCACTAATTAATGTAATTCCATTTTCTTATTTTTCAGATTTCCGCCACCATAGAAAAAACGCTCACCAGTGTCTTCTTGTACACCTGTGAAACGTTTCTCTTTTCATGAGATTTGCCTTCTTTATTTTTCACAAAGGTCATCCTGTCTGAGTAAACTGTCACTGAAAGCAGCAATGTCCCTTCCGGTCACTTGCAAAATGTCTACCTCTCTCAGTACTCCATCTTCAAAAATCTCCAGCAGTTCACGAAAAACCTGAGTATCTGTAACACCAATTTTGAAAAAATATTTTTGTATTTCTCGATAGACGATGTAATAGTCTTTTGGCAAAGTTTTTACAGCCGCTTGCAAGATACGCCATTCCTTTTTTCCATCTCTCATTTCCTGAAAACTCATCTTAGTCCCTTCCTAGCTTTTTGAACACGTTACGGTTAAGCTGTTCACGACACTTGTCACGGTAGGACATGTAAGGTATAGGCTTACGCTGGTCAAAGAGTTCTGCAACAAAAGCCTCCTTGTCTTCACCAATCACAGCTGAAACGTCTGCATAGTCAGATGCCGTCTCTTCAAAGAAGTCCAGCAAACTCGACATGATCGGGATAAGATTTCTCCCTGTCAAAGCACTGTATCTTTGGATATTTGGTTCTAGTTCAGCCCACATAATCCGATAGCTTTCTGGCAAATAAGCTACTCTTTTTTCAAAATCCGCTTGAGCAAGAGTCATATCTCTTCCTGTTACTCTATCCCAAAAATTCATCTGTCCCTCCTTATTTCCGCAAGTTTTTCTGAAAGAAAATCCCACCTCGTCCAAAAAGCAGCCAGCTCTTGCCTTCCTGCCTCATTGATCCTGAAGAACTTCCGTGCCGGTCCCTTATCTGAAACTTTCTTTTCTGTTTCTAATAGTTTTTGACGTTCAAGTCTAGAAGTTATGGTATAAACTGTCCCTTCAACTACATCGACAAAGCCATGCTCTTTTAATCTCTGGGTAATCTCATAACCATAGGTCTCCCCTTGGCTAATGATTTGTAATACACACCCTTCTAAAACGCCTTTCAGCATCTCTGTATTCTTTTCCATTTTCACCCCTGTCTAATCTGTATTAACTAATACAACTATACAGTAACACATATTAGTAGAAAAGCAAAGAGAAATAAGTTTTTTCCAGCTGTTTAGACTTAATCATTTAATTTCTCGGCTAATCATGATAGAATAGTAAAAATTATGAAAGAGGTTTAGTGATTTGAAACAAGAAACAATTTTTGCTCATGCTAAATTTTCCAATCCTTTTATGAATGCTTCTGGTGTGCATTGTATGACTATTGAGGAGTTGAAAGACTTGGAAAAATCTGAGGCTGGGGCATATATCACGAAAAGTTCAACTCTAGAAAAAAGAGAGGGAAATCCATCGCCGCGTTATGTTGACTTAGCCCTTGGAAGCATTAACTCGATGGGGTTGCCTAATCTAGGTTTTCACTATTATCTAGACTATGCTTTAGGACAACAAAAGCATCAAGAAACACCACTCTTTTTCTCTATTGCGGGGATGAGCCAAGAAGAAAATATCGAGATGTTGAAACTTATTCAAGACAGTGCTTTTTCCGGAATTACTGAACTTAACCTTTCATGTCCAAATGTTCCAGGAAAGCCTCAGATGGCTTATGACTTTCAGGCTACCGAAGACCTTCTCAAAAAAGTTTTCATCTTCTTTAAAAAACCACTTGGCGTTAAGCTTCCTCCTTATTTTGACTTGGTGCATTTTGACCAAATGGCTGATATCCTTAACAAATTCCCTCTCACTTATGTGAATTCTGTCAATAGTATCGGCAATGCTCTATTCATCGATTCTAAAGAGGAAGCCGTTGTCATCAAGCCTAAAAATGGTTTTGGGGGTCTGGGAGGACAATACATCAAACCTACTGCCCTCGCTAATGTTCGTGCTTTCTATACACGGCTTAAACCAGAAATTCAAATCATCGGGACAGGCGGTATTGAAACAGGGCGTGATGCCTTTGAACACCTGCTCTGTGGTGCAACCATGCTCCAAATCGGAACAGCTCTCCACAAAGAGGGACCCGGAATTTTTGCGCGAATTAGTAAAGAATTACAGGAAATCATGGATGAAAAAGGTTATCGGTCCATTGATGAATTCCGTGGTAAGCTGAAAAGCCTCTGAAACTCAGCAGCGATGGCAAAGCTTAGTCAAGCTTAACACGTTAAGGCAGCTGTATCAATAGCTTTATCTTAAAAAATCACTCAAATTTGGCACATAAGAATGCCAGTTTGAGTGATTTTTTGTTTGGTAAGTTTGTCTTTAGTTCGATTGGTTGATGATGAGGGCGGGGCGGGACCCTCCACCAGTATTTGCGCCCTGTGATGTATGTCCTCCATTAAGGGCCCCGCTTAAGTCTTGTCCATGTCCTCTATGGAGGATAACCCAAGAATGCCCTACTAGAGCACGAGTTCGAAGCCACCACC
>NZ_DKXK01000055.1:0-9226 GCF_002492185.1 Lactococcus sp. UBA7128 | reverse complement strand
CCAACGCGCCATTAACGACCGCCTGAGAGATAATCTGGGCGAAGTAGGCGGCCGCGTTCACGATTACTACAACCGTGACACCGAAAACAAGGACGTCTTTGTCGAAAACTATGGGGAGGAGCCTGTCATGGCACGGATTCGTCTGTCTGAGTTCATGGAAATTCGAGGAAGAGGAGAAACAAGTTTCACACCTGTAGTGCCCAATACTGAGCGGGATGCAATTGAAACTTGGACCACCTACATTCCAGAAGGCAACACGCTCACTACTCGTGTGGGGGACTCTGCCGTCTTTAACCAATATAGTAACTTGACCTTTGGTTGGACCCGTCAAGGAGAACATGCGCCTTGGTACTTGCCCACCTTCAACCATGTGGAGAACGACCTGATGACGGCTGCAGCGGGGCATGCGCGAGACTACATCGCTGGCGATAGTGCCACAGACGGTAGTACAGATGGGGCCACTCATCCGGGTACAGGTGAGGATGCCTACTGGCAAGAAGGAGAGAGCTATACAAATGGTCAGGGTCCAACAAGTACAGTCTGGCCCGGAGCTCTTGAGGGCGTTGAACGTACAACAGCACAAAACTTGGCGCAAGACCGTGCCCCACTGACACTTCAGCAATGGTCTGCCTTACCCAATGAGCATAAAATCGGCGACTTCTGGGTTATTGATCAGGAAACAGGCTGGGCTTACTGGGCCAGTCAACTGCAGGAGGGAGAAACCAGTTCTTACCTGTTGGATGCAGCAGTGATGACAGAGACAGCACATGATATCCGTGGTTCTTATTACTACGCTATCCATGTGGACAGTCAGTTGATTACGCCGGACAGTGATTTTGAGGATGAGCCAGAAAGTGGAGAGGTAGAACGTCTGCTTCGTGGTATTCGTAATAATGCGGTGGATGATAACTTTGAAAATCCAGCTTATGATGAGGACAGTCATCCCGATGAGTTTAGATTCAGCGCCATGTATCCGGGACGTATCTTTACCATGGCAGGGGAGCAATACCGCTATCTCGAGGATATGGGTGAGGGGAATCATCTGATTATTCGAAATTATACACTTCCGCGGTCAGCTGATGCTGGGCAACATACTCGTATCTCTAACTGGTATAACGGCCTTAGACAAGAAGTTCAAGACATTGTTTCTCCAGTTGAAAGAAGTTTTAATACGGGACATTCCAGCGAGAGTACATTTCTCTGGAGCAATCCAGACGATTGGAACAGATTGCCAATTAATCTTGATGTTTCTCCAGTCGTTGCATCAGATGTAACAAGGGTTGTTAAAGAGGATGGGATTAAGCGCGCCTTTGCTCTTTCACTGGCAGATTTCGTTAGACTTGCTCAACCTGGTAAAATTTTCTCTACTCCATCAGGACGCGGAGCGGCATATGGTTATCCTTCATCAACAGGTTGGAGATTACGCAGTTTGGGTCCTCCTAATCTAAATCAGTCTATTTGGCACATTGGGATGAATTTGGGCCTTAGGCCAACAAGACTAGCTCTTGTGCAGCCACCTAATTCGGATATTGGAGATCGACCCGCTTTGATTATCCACCAACCAACAAACTAAAAATTCTAAATTAATAAAATATAAACAAGGAATCCAAGGAAAACTTGTTTTTTTATAGCTTTTAACTTAGGGATGAACTGAATATTCTAGAGTGGGAAGGATAATTCTGATATAATAAGTAAAGAAAAAGACGATAGGAGACGGTTATGACAGTCACAGTGCAAGATCTCATAAAAAAAATTAAGTTTAATGTTATCTATTCGACGGAAACAGCGCTTCAAAAAGAAGTGGCGACTTCAGATATTTTACGTCCTGGTTTAGAAATGTCTGGTTATTTTGAGTACTTTACGCCTGAACGGATTCAACTGTTTGGGATGAAAGAGTGGTCTTACATGATGAATGTGGTGGGAGATGCTCGCTATGATATTCTTAAAAAAGTAATGACAGAGCTCACACCAGTCGTTATTGTTGCCCGTAACTTGGAAATTCCTGAGGAGATGATCAATGTTGCCCGTAAGCATGATATTGTGTTGTTGCAGTCACGTGAAACGACCAGTCGTTTAAACAGCATCTTGACTTCCTATTTGGATGAGGAGTTGGCAGAACGTGTGAGCGTACATGGTGTCCTAATGGACATCTACGGTGTCGGCGTTTTGATTCAGGGGGCAAGTGGCATCGGGAAATCTGAAACGGCTTTGGACTTGGTGGCACGTAACCATCGCTTAGTCGCTGATGACCGTGTTGACGTTTTCCAAAAAGATGCTTTCACGCTAGCTGGTGAGCCTGCACCTGTTTTGCAGAATTTTTTGGAGCTGCGTGGAGTTGGGATTATTGATGTTATGAGCTTATACGGTGCGCGTGCTGTTAAAGACCAAACGGATATTGACTTAACGATTTACCTTGAGCCTTATGAAGTGGGCGGCGAATTTGACCGTTTGGGAAATGGTATTAAAAATATCATTCTAGCAGACGTTGAGGTACCACAGATTAAAATCCCAGTGAAAACAGGACGGAATGTTTCAACCATTATTGAAGCAGCAGTGATGAATTACCGGGCTAAAGATATGGGTTATGATGCAACGGAACTTTTTGAAGACCGTTTGACACATTTGATTGAAAACAACAGCTAAGGAGTTGACTGTGAACTATTTTCCAAATTTAGCAATAAATAAAATTGCCTTAGAGCTCGGTCCCTTTTCCATTCATTGGTATGCGATTTTTATTGTTACAGGTGCAGCTTTAGGGGTATGGCTCGCTTGTAAAGAAGCCCCCCGGCGAGGCTTAACGACAGACGATGTGATTGATTTTATCTTATGGGCCTTTCCTATTGGCTTGATTGGTGTACGTGCATATTATGTCGCTTTCGAATGGGGATATTATAGTCAGCATCCAGGTGAAATTATTGCACTTTGGGACGGTGGCGGAGCTATATACGGTGGCCTGATTGCTGGTGCTATTGTCTTGTTTATCTTTTCCTATTATCGAATGATTAATCCACTGGATCTCCTAGATATCAGTGTTCCAGGAGTACTTATAGGGCAAGCCATTGGACGTTGGGGTAACTTTATCAATCAAGAAGCTTATGGTGAGGCAGTGAGTAACTTAAACTACTTGCCTTCCTTTATCCGAGAACAAATGTTTATTGATGGGGCTTATCGTATCCCGACATTTCTCTATGAAAGTATCGGAACGTTTACAGGTTTTCTAATAATTATGATTTTCCGTCATCGTCTTCCAGGATTGAAGCGCGGTGAAATCTTTGCCTTTTACTTGATCTGGTATGGCTTGGTTCGCTTTATCGTAGAAGGTATGCGCACAGACAGCTTAATGCTTGGCGCGTTTAGGGTGTCACAAGTCTTTTCAGCATTGATGGTCATAGCGGGTATTGCTTTCATCTTGATTGGACGTTTAAAAAAAGTTGATTAATAAAAAGTACTTTTCTGGCTAACTAAGAAAAGTACTTTTTATAAAAATATAAATTAGTTTATAAAAAATATTAATTTTGCTATAATAAAGTTAAATTACCGCATAGATTTAAGCGGTTTTGGAGGTGGACTATGGGAGAAATAAGTATTCAAGCTATAGCTTGGTTGATTATTGCAATTGCATTTGCAACCTTGGTTGTTTTCTTGATTGTACTTTTGCTTAAAGTTTCAAAAATTGTTGAAGAAGCTAACCGTACAGTTAAGTTAGTATCCAGCGATGTGGATGTTTTACTCCATCAAGCAGATGGACTGATGGCTAAAGCTAATGTTCTTTTGGATGATGTCAACGGAAAGGTAGCGACGATTGATCCTCTTTTTGTGGCAGTAGCAGAACTTTCAGAAAGCGTAACTGCAGTGAACAAGAGCAGTCGTGATATGGTAGAACGTTTCTCAAGAAAAACAGGAAATGTTGGTCGTTCAGCTTCAACCTTGGTGTTGGCTAAAACAGCAAACAAATTTTTAAAGAAGAAAAAGAAAGTGGAGGATAAATAATATGTCTAAAAAATCAGGATTTTTAGTAGGTGCTTTAGTTGGTGCTGCTGCGGCTTTGTTCTTCGCTCCCAAAAAAGGCAGCGAAATGCGTGAAGATGCAGGAAAAATGTATGGTGACTTCAAAGAGGATCCAGAGGCAGCGCTTAATAATCTGCGCGACTTTTCTGTAGAAAAATTTAATGACATTAAAGCACGCTTTGACTCAGGTGAAATCTCCGCAGATTCTGCGAAAGAATATTTGACAAACAAACGTGATTGGATTAAAGAAAAAGTAGATTCAGGGGAACTTTCTAAAGAATCAGTTGTTGAGTTTTTCAACAGTACACGTGATGCGATTGTCGATAAAATCAATCAAGCCAAAGAAGGCACTGAAGAGCTTTTTGATGAAAATGAATCAGAAATTACAGATGAAGTTGTTGAAAAAGCGGCAGAATTTAAAGAAAAGCTTGATGATAATATTGATACAGTATCTGAAAAAGTTGAAGATAATATCGACTTTGATAAGATTTCTGAAGAAGCAGATGACCTTGAAAAAAAAGCCAAAGAACTTTCAGAAACAGAATGGTAAAAATGAAAAGCTGTCCTCGGGCAGTTTTTGTTTTGTAAAAAATTTACAGTGTTTATATAAGCTTTTGTAAAGAATTTGCGTTATAATAGAGCTATAAAAGATAAAAAAATCGGAGGATTTACAATGACTCAAGCTAACTTTGGCGTGGTCGGCATGGCCGTAATGGGGAAAAATCTAGCCCTCAATGTTGAATCACGAGGCTATACAGTTGCCCTATTTAATCGTACGACTGCAAAAACGGAGGAAGTTGTAGCTGAACATCCAGATAAAAATTTTGTTTTGACAAAGACAATCGAAGAATTCGTAGCTGCTATTGAAAAACCACGCCGTATCATGCTTATGGTACAAGCTGGTCCAGCAACAGATGCGACAATTCAAGCGCTTTTACCACATTTGGATAAAGGTGACATCTTGATTGATGGCGGAAATACACATTTCCCAGATACAATGCGTCGTAATGCAGAGCTTGCAGACTCAGGAATCAACTTCATCGGTACAGGTGTTTCAGGTGGTGAAAAAGGTGCGCTTGAAGGACCTTCAATCATGCCTGGTGGACAAAAAGAAGCTTACGATTTGATTGCACCAATCTTTGAACAAATCGCAGGTAAAGCGCCTCAAGATGGCAAACCATGTGTGGCTTATATGGGTCCTAATGGTGCGGGTCACTATGTGAAAATGGTCCACAATGGTATTGAGTATGGCGACATGCAACTCATCGCCGAATCTTACGACCTCTTGAAACGTGTGCTCGGACTTGACAACGCTGAAATTCAGTCCATCTTTGAAGAATGGAATGAAGGCGAACTGGACAGCTACCTTATCGAAATCACAAAAGAAGTCCTTAAACGTAAAGACGATCAAGGTACAGACGGCTATATCGTGGATAAAATCCTTGATAAAGCTGGCAATAAAGGTACAGGTAAATGGACATCACAAAGTGCTCTTGATCTGGGTGTTCCATTGCCATTGATTACAGAATCTGTCTTTGCGCGATTCATCTCAACTTATAAAGACGAACGTGTGAAAGCAAGCAAGATATTATCAGGTCCAGAAGTGAATTTCTCAGGCGACAAAGCTGAAATTGTGGAAAAAATCCGTCAAGCACTTTATTTCTCAAAAATCATGAGTTATGCCCAAGGTTTTGCTCAACTGCGCCAAGCTTCTAAGGAATACGACTGGGATCTTCCTTACGGTACAATCGCCCAAATCTGGCGTGCAGGATGTATCATCCGTGCAGAGTTCTTGCAAAACATTACAGATGCTTTTGACAAGAACCCTAATCTTGAAAACCTTCTCTTGGATGAGTACTTTATCGATATCACAAATCGCTATCAAGCAGCAGTACGCGACGTTGTGAGTCTTGCTGTTCAAGCAGGTATTCCAGTGCCAACAATTGCAAGTGCAATCAGCTACTATGACAGCTATCGTTCTGCAAACTTGCCCGCAAACTTGATTCAAGCACAACGTGACTACTTCGGTGCGCATACCTATGAACGTACGGATATGGATGGAATCTTCCACTATGACTGGTATACAGAAGATTAATTTGGAAGTCCCTCGCCGAGTTTTCAATCTCGGCCTTCATTCGCCTTGCTTACTTTGCTGTCCATTTATTATGAGAACAGAAAATTAAAGAGTTTGGGCAGAGAGGGAGGCGAAAGTTGATTTTAGCTAAGGCGCACAAACAAAAAGTGCTTAACCACAGCATCATGATGCACGTGGTTAGGCACTTTTTTCATTTTTGGAACTTTTCTCAGTCGTTTTTCACTAGTTCTTTCAACAGGGAGAAATCGTGAAGCATTCATTTCTTTCCATTCAAACCGTCGTAGATGTGAGTAATATTCCATTTGAGCATGTCATAGTAAGTATCCCCCTCTTGCCCCTTATCGGCCAGAGAGTCCGTGAAGATTTTGGAGAAAATAGGGACTCCAGTTTGTCGTGAGACGGCTTCCATTGTTTTAGGGGAAACGCTCGTTTCGACAAAGAGTGCTTTTACACTTTTATCCTTAATGATGTTGTTTATGCGTGTCATTTGTGAAGGTGTACCTTGATTGTCCGTATTGATTTCCCAGATATACTCAGCAGTCAACCCGTATTGTTGAGCAAAATATTTAAAAGCACCTTCACTTGTGACTAGGATACGGTCGTTTTTGGGAATACTGTTGATTTTCTTTTGTGTTTCAGTATCTAATTGCTGTAATTTCTCAGTGTATGTTTTGAGATTTTTCTGATAGATTGCTTTGTTTTGAGGGTCTTTCTTTGAAAGCTCTTTTTCAATATTTTGAGCGTAAAGAATACCATTTTGAATATTAAGCCAAGCGTGTGGGTCCTCTTCGCTTTCTTTCCCTTTTTCACTCAAGTAAATCGGTGACACGCCCTCACTCACCATGAAACTGGCTGCCTCTTTACGACTGTTTTTGATGAGCTTATCAAACCATCCTTTTCCAGTTTCTAGATTTAGACCATTGTAAAAGACAAGGTCAGCCTTTTCTACAGCTTGTGTATCATTGGGTTTAGGGTCGTATAGATGTGGATCAGTTCCACGAGGAACCATGCTATAAACCTCAACGTGATCTTTTCCGATATTTTCAACAATATCAGCAATAATGGAGTAGGTTGTTACAACTTTCAATTTGTTTGAAGCAGCAGTTTCTTCTTTTGGGGCAGCACAGGCTGTAAAAAGGAGAAAGAGTGCGGCTAACACAGCAGCAAGAGCAAGTCGTTTGAGTTTCATAGTGACGTTCCTTTCTTAGTATAGTGGATAAAGCCATTGCGAGGACTGAGGAAAAATGATAAGGCAAAAGCGAGAGCACCTACAATGACGATAGTGGCACTTGTGGGGAGGTCATAGTGAAAGCTCAGGATGACTCCAAGTACGCCAAAGAGAACTCCCAAGATAGAGGACAGAGTAATCATGCGCGGGAGCGTGTTAACCCACAAATAAGCGATAGAGGCTGGAATAATGAGCATGGCAACTACAAGCACAATCCCGACTTGAGCTAAGGCGGAAATAGTGAAGAGAGTAAGAAGAATCATCAGAAGATAATGATAAAAATTATTTTTTAGTCCGTAAGCTTTAGACATGATAGGATCAAAGGAAGTAATGAGTAATTCCTTGAAAAAAAGCTTGACGACAAGAACAACGATGAGTAATAATACAAAAGATTGTATGAGTTCATGTGGTGTAACTGCGAGAATATTTCCAAAGAGAATATGGTTGAGGTCAACACCACTTTCAGCTTTCGTGATTAATACAATGCCCAATGCAAAAAAGCTACTTAGGATAATACCGATAGATGCATCTGTTTTTAAATTGCTGTGCTTGATGATGAACTGGATCAGAATAGCTCCTAAGATGCCTGAAAGGGTTGCACCAATCAAGATGTTAATGCCCAGCATATAAGAAAGAGCTACGCCAGGTAAAACAGCATGAGAGAGGGCATCTCCCATCAGTGACAAACGGCGAAGGACAATGAAGCACCCCAAAATTCCTGAAATGATTCCTAGCAGGAGAGAAGCGATAAAAGCACTCAGCATTGTTACGGTCAGTCCTGTGAGGTCAGAAAGAGAAAATAGAATATCCATCTTGATTTATACCTCGCTTTCTTTGATGATAACATTACCCAAAGCTTCTCCATAAGCACTTTGGAGATTTTTGTTAGTAAAGCACTGGGGAATATAATCTGCACAGACAAGCTTTTTGTTGAGAATAATCAGATAGTCAAAGTATTCTTTTACATTATGAAGGTTGTGGTGCACGATAATGACTGACTTACCTTCTTGTCTCAGCTCTTCAAGAATTTTAATGATAATCTTTTCGCTAATCATATCGATACCAACAAAAGGCTCATCTAAAAAGTAGTAATCAGCCTCTTGGGCCAGGGCGCGTGCAATAAAAACCCGTTGAAGTTGTCCACCAGATAAGTCGCTGAGTGGCTTATCCTTAAAGGCATCAAGACCTAGTCTATGCAAGGCTTGATGTGTTTTTTCTTTCTCTTTCTTCCCCGGATTCTGAAACAACTTCAAATTCGGATAGGTTCCTGTTAGAACAGTATCAAAAACCGTGATTGGAAAACTGAGATCAATTTCGCTACGTTGTGCGACATAAGCAATTTTTCGCTTGAAATTTTTGATAGGTTGGTTATCAATAGTGGCTTTTCCTGACTTGACAGGCACCATCTCTAAGATACTTTTCATCAAAGTTGATTTTCCAGCGCCATTTGGTCCAATAATCCCTGTACAGGTAGCTGCTGGAATGTCTAGTGATATATCGTCTAAGGCTAAGTTTCCTTTATATTCAACGGATAAATTAGTAATCTTTAACATCTCTCCCTCTTCATTTTTAAAAGTTCACAGTGAGTGACTGTTGGCACCCAAGATACTTGGTGTTAATAGCATTTTTTTAGTTTTGAAAATGTGGTCTACTGAAAGCAGCACACGGACCAGTAATAATTTTTTATAAGCCTCTTTTTCTCCAGATTTGAGAAACAGGGTTTTAAACGTGAAACATTATTCATTGTAAGTGAGTTAAATAACATTTTACAGGTTATGCTAAATAAAGTCAAATATTTTATAGGTGAGGCTATAAAAAATGCAGGCGAAGATAAAACCCCGTTCCTATCAGGAAAAAATAAGTGCTACATTCTCTTTTCTCATCAAACACTCATT
>NZ_DKXK01000057.1:0-10163 GCF_002492185.1 Lactococcus sp. UBA7128 | reverse complement strand
GAAATGAGTGTTTGATGAGAAGAGGGTGGGTGGCTGGGACTTGACTTTTAGGCATGCGAAAAGAAGCCCCGGTTGGAGCTTCTTGTCTCTATCTTATTGACAGTCTACTGGTCTTTATTTGTTCCCAAGTTCTCTTAAGAGCACAGCAAACTCTTCATCCGTCAAAGTCACACCTTTACCCATCTTTTTATGATCAGGTGACCATTGACGGAGGTCATACTTTGCTTCCATACCATTCCAAGAAACACGGTTAAGTTCTTTTGTCCAGCCTTTAGCATTTTCAGACAGCGTAATAAGATGTTCCTCAATCTCAAATTTTAAATCAGCCATATTTACCTCCTGTAGATTGATACGTAAAAGTATCAAACTTTTCACGCCTAATCTTCGATTAGTTTAATGTCCACGCCGAGGGCTGTCATCTTTTCAATGATACTGTCATAGCCCCGCAGGATAAATTCAATATTTTCGATTGTCGTTGTCCCTTCTGCAATAATACCTGCCAAGACCAATCCAGCGCCCGCACGTAAGTCCGTTGCACGCACACGCGCCCCCTTAAGTGTACTCGGTGCTTCATAAACGATTCGATCATCAACAGTTGAAATAGCAGCACCCATGCGTGCCATTTCCGGCACATGATTGACACGTTTTTCATAGATTGTGTCCATAACCCATCCGCGACCTTTCGCTTTGAGCAAAAGTGGCGTAATGGGTTGCTGTAAATCTGTTGCAAATCCTGGATAAGGTACTGTCTTTATGTTAACAGCCTTCAAGTTTTCAGAGCGATGAACTTCGATAGAGTCTTCGCGAATCGTCATCCGTACACCCATTTCTTCCAGTTTAGCGATAAAAGATTCTAAATGCTCGTAAATCACATTATCAACAATAACACCCTCACCGACAGCTGCAGCTAAGGCCAGATAAGTCCCTGCCTCGATACGATCAGGAATCACTGTATGACGTGCACCATGCATGTCTGCCTTCCCCGTGATACGAATAACATCTGTACCAGCACCCCGAACTTTAGCACCCATATTATTCAGCAAAGTAGCCACATCAATAATTTCTGGTTCACGCGCAGCATTTTCAATAATCGTAACACCTTCTGCTGTACTTGCCGCAAGCATGGTATTGATTGTCGCTCCTACAGACACCATATCCATATAGATAGTTGTGCCATGTAATTTTTCTTCTTTAGCCTCAAGATGCATTGCGTTTTCAAGATAAGACAGCTCTGCTCCTAAAGCTTCAAAAGCTTTAATGTGCAAATCCATCGGACGTGGTCCAAGATCACAGCCTCCCGGTAGACCAACGGTTGCTTTCCCAAAACGTCCAAGCAAGGCACCGTTGAAATAATAAGAAGCACGTAGGGAATTTATCTTACCGTAGGGCAGAGGTTTGGAAACAACATCACGTGTATCGATGGTC
This sequence comes from Lactococcus sp. UBA7128, assembly GCF_002492185.1. Taxonomy (NCBI): domain Bacteria; kingdom Bacillati; phylum Bacillota; class Bacilli; order Lactobacillales; family Streptococcaceae; genus Lactococcus; species Lactococcus sp. UBA7128. The sequence continues at coordinate 8,738 of NZ_DKXK01000057.1, read as the reverse complement.
AAAACCCCAGCATCAACATCACGCTCAATCTTTGCCCCCATAATCTCCATGATTTCTACCAAGCTCGCAACGTCAGAAATATCAGGAACACCTTCAAGAGTTACAACATCATTGGCTAAAATAGTTGCCGGAATGAGGGCGACAACACTATTTTTAGCTCCAGAAATTGTCACTCTCCCCGAAATACTTCGACCACCATTGATTACTATCTTTTTCATAAATTTATTTACTCTATCACTTATTGTTTTATTTGAGACATGAAATACATGTACCTTCTATTCTATCATTTTTCCTTTCTTTTGGATAGATAAAAAGTGCTCTTTTTCCTTCACATATATCTGCATAAATTGTCTGTCTCTATAGCCATGCCATATTATTGTATATCATTAGAAAAAAATGATAATATAACCTTAAAGACTAAATCAAAGAAAGGGATAAATGATGAATTTTTCGCTCAAAACTTCCTTCATCCCAAATAAAAAGAAATCCAACTTTTTTAAAGCCAATTATTTTTTTAATATTAACAAAGACATGCTTCACCATCTTGAAAGAGCCGAACTTTCTCCACTGCCGCTTCTCAATGAGGCAGACTACCAAAACTACCATAAGATTTTTAACTCCGAGGGCAAATGGATTGGTATGAGTTCTGAGCTCCTTCCAAAAAGTCAAAGTTATTCTCTTAAAAACAAAACTTTGAAGCTTCAAGGCTACACGTTTGAGGGTTGGGCGAAGGTCCGCAATCGTCACAATGTACTCGCCACTCCTCAATCACAAGAACAGGCTCAACTTTACGCTGGACCAAGTTCTGTTATCCATCGGACAAGAGTGTATAACCCGAGCTTTCTTTGGAAACCGCAGGAGAATCCTAACTTTGAACCACTGGGACAAATCTATGATTTTCATGCACAATGGACGCCTATCAAATATCCTGTTCGCTATAGTGCAAGGACAATCTGGAATGAATCTCTAGATTGGACGCATCCTGTGGGGATGCGGAGCATCGAGCAAGGCTATATTTCCCAAGCCAAAGCTAAGTTACCTTACTATCAGTTCATCGGCTGGCAAGTGGGAGATAATCCCGTCAGCAAAGACCAACCCATTATCCCGCCTGGCGTTGGTGCCGTTGATATTGTTGCTGTTTTTGAACAAATATCATAATCTGGGTGTTCGTCATTCTTACAATAAATATTCTAAAAAACATAAAAATATCCCTCTACTTCATCATTACTCTAGAAGCTTTTAATTTTATGCCATAATAAACTTTGTCCTTCTGGATAATCTAGCAGAAAGGAGGGCTTGAAGTGTCAAATTTCGCTATTACACTTTTAGTCTCGGTTATATCGGATTGTATCGTGGCTATCTTTACTTATTAGCTTAACCATAAAGATAAGCGCTAGATTTATTGGATGTTAGCCACACATAACAAAAACGCTCGTACGGGAATACGGGCGTTTTTGCGTGTCAAATTTCGTTGGATTCACTATAACACATTTAGAGTATTTGTCCAAAAGTTAAATCTCAACTCGCCCACTAAGCAGTTTTTAGAGTCGAGTTATGTCGTTGTGGCCTTTATATATAAAGGCTATTCTTAATTTTATTCAAAGACAAATTGGTTATGATAAAGTTCAGAATAAAAGCCTCCGAGATTTACAAGTTCATTGTGGTTTCCTTCTTCGATGACCTCACCATCCTTAAGAACAACAATCTTATCTGCATTAAGAATTGTTTTCAAACGGTGTGCGATAACAAAAGAGGTACGCCCAGCGATGGCTGCTTCCATCGCCCACTGAATTTGCTCTTCCGTTACTGTATCAACATTAGATGTCGCCTCATCCAGAATCAGCAATTCCGGATTTGTCAAAATAGTTCGCGCGATTGAAATTTGTTGCTTTTGCCCCACAGAGAAGACGTTGTCTTCATCGTCGACCATCGTGTCATATCCCTCGGGCAAACTCTCAATAAATTCATGGATATGTGTTGTCTTGGCTACCGTGATAACTTCTTCCATAGTCGCATCTTTTTTACCAAACTTGATATTGTCCGCAATTGTGCCAGAGAAAAGGACAGACTCTTGCAAAACAATACCAACCTTAGAGCGTAGAGAATCTAAGTCAAATTCTCGGATATCTGTTCCATCAAACTTGATTCCGCCCTTGTCCACATCATAGAAACGGTTCATAAGATTCATAACAGTGGTTTTACCTGACCCTGTTGGACCAACCAAGGCAACCATTTGGCCTTTTTCGACATTGATATTCACGTTTTTAAGGACTGGTTTTTCTGGAAGATAACTGAAGTCAATATTTTCAATGTGAACCCCTTCAGAAATGCCTTCAAATACTTTTCCATTTTCAGGACGTACTTCTTCTTTTTCATCGAACATCACATTCAGACGTGTTGCACCAGTTACCGCAAGTTGCAATTGACCGAAAGAAGATGAAATTTGCATGATTGGGTTGTAATACTGTTGTGCATATTGGATAAATGTAGCAAGTAAACCAAAAGCTGCTGCAGTTGACAATGAAGCATCGTTAAGTAGGATATTCGCTCCTGCAAAGATAACCAAGGCCAAAGTCAAGAGCGAGAAGCCATTCATCAGTGGAAAAATCATCCCTGACCAAGCTTGCGCTGCAAAGGTTGTTTTACGCACTTTATCATTACGGACTTCAAAACCTGCAATCGCATCTGCTTGAAGTCCTTCAACGATAATCGCTTTTTGCCCAGAAATTTTTTCATCCATATAAGCATTGAGTTCACCGACTTCTTTTTGCTGCTTGTCTGTGTACTTTTTAGCTTGGACAATGATAATCACTGCACAGAGGATAGCGACAGGTGTCGTCGAGATTGTAACCAAAGCCATCTTGACATTTTGATCAAAAATCATATACAAAATCCCGATGAAAAGAGCAAAGTTGGTCGTTACATTGACCGCTGCTTGGTTCAGTGTATTTTGAATATTATCCAAGTCAGAAGTAAAGCGGGCGAGAATGTCACCATCCGCATGGCGGTCAAAATAAGAAATCGTAAGGCGCTCCAACTTACCAAAGAGACCTTTACGCATACGGTTTGTAGAGTGTGCAACGATACGTGTAAAGAGCAAGCTATAGATGAGCTGAGCCACACCTGTCATCAAGTAAAAGGCAAGAAGCATCCACATCGAATTCATAAAGTCAGCCTTACTTGGCGCTTGTGAGGTAGCCACCTTCATCAAGTCAGCAATAGACTGCCCATTGAGCGTTGCACGGATAACTTCTGGTACATTGGCATCTGTCAATTGGTGCCAGTCTGTGGGAATTTTAGCCAGAGCTTGCAAGCTGTCAATAGTCGTACCAGATGGTAGGTTTGACGTTACCGCTGCAGGAACATTAGCAGATGTTAGGCTATGCCAATCAACCACATGACCTGCGGCCTGAGACATTTGACTAGCGATTTGCTGCAGTGCATCTTGTGCCTGACTCGAGCTAGCCGCGATTTGTTGCAAGCCCTTGACCGCTTCATCAGCATGTTGATGACTAAAATAATCTCCTACGTAGGTAGAAAGGTGTGTAATAGAATCCCCAAGAAGTACGGGTGCTTTAACTTGCAGATAAGTAGCCGCAATGATAAATATCGCAATCACGAGGAACTGTAATTTGTATTTTTTGAAGTAGAGATAGAAGAACTTCAATGCACGAGATGTATCATTCATAATCTTTTTTCATTTTCTTGTTTTCAAATAAATGGTTTGAAGAACAATGAAAACTTAGTCCTCCTTTGCTTTCTGTGTATCATAGATTTCACGGTAAACCGCAGAGTTCTTAACTAGCTCTGTGTGTGTGCCCTGCGCAACAAGTTTACCTTCATCAAGGACAAGAATATTGTCCGCATGAACGACAGATGAAATCTTTTGAGCGATAATAATTGTTGTCGTATCTTTCAAGTCTTTACTTAGAGCTTCCTGAACTAACTTTTCTGACTTGGCATCAAGCGCTGATGTTGAGTCATCCAAGATGAGAACTTTAGGATCTTTGATGATACCACGTGTGATCGACATGCGTTGTTTTTGACCACCAGAGAAGTTATTTCCACGTTCTTCAACCTGTGATTCATAGTGTTCGGGAAGCTTCTCGATAAATTCTGCTGCTTGGGCAATTTCTGCTGCACGGCTCATCTGTTCTGGTGTCGCATCTGCTTTACCTTGTTTCAGATTTCCTGAAATTGTCCCCGAGAAGAGGATCGCTTTTTGCAAGACAATCGAAATCGTGTTTTTCAGGGTTGTCTTGGAAACATGCCGCAGGTCTTTGCCGCCGACACTTACTGTACCTTCTGTCGGATCAAAAAGACGAGGAATAAGCTGAGCCAAGGTTGATTTACCAGAACCTGTAGCTCCGACAATACCCACCATTTGACCTGGTTTTATTTCAAAACTTATGTCTTTAAGTGTTGGCTGCTCATCATTAGGGTAAGAGAAAGAAACATGATCAAACTTGACTGATCCTTCTAGCTCTTCATCCGGAACATCTTCGAAGACCATCGCAGGTTCGGTTTCAAGCACTTCTTTGATACGCCCAATCGAAACAAAACCACGCGATGCAAACATGGACATCATTCCTCCCATGATGATAGCCATCATGATTTGCATCATGTACTGGATGAAGGACATGATACCACCAAGTGTGCTGGCAGCTGTATTTAAATCACGGGTAACATAGGTAGAAACCAACAGAATCGCTCCAAATACAGCCAGTTGAGAGATGATAGTGAAGGCTGGAATCATGGCAGCAAAAGTGTAGCCTACAGCCATATTGTGATCCAGAAGTTCGTCAGAGGTTTCATCAAATTTTTGAATCTGGTCTTTTTCCTGAACAAAGGACTTAACAACACGTGCGCCACGTAGGTTTTCTTTGGCAATCCCGTTAATGCGGTCCATCAGTTTTTGAAAGACCATGAAGTGAGGCCCCATTGACTTCATGGACAGCATGGTTACTATTACGATGAGTACAACCATGACAACGATAATCCACCAAAGTTCTGGCATAGTGATAATGGACAAGACAAAAGCTCCGACAAAGAGCAAGGGCACCCGGATTAAAACTTGGAAAGTCATCATCAAAAGTGTCTGCACTTGGTTGATGTCGTTCGTCATACGTACAACCAGATTTCCGGCATTAAACTTCTCAATGTTTTCATAGGAGAAAGTTTGAATCTTACGGAAAGTTTCTTCACGGATATCTGCGGATACTGACTGCGCAATCTTTGCAGCAGTAACTGTGTTAAGAATAGAACCAATCAATCCTACGGCGGCGATGAGTAAAAGATATACCCCATAGTGATTAATTTTATCGACCTTATCTGATATTGAGATAGACTCTGCCATAACGCTTAGAATGTTCTTCATATATTGCGGTTGCCAAAGCGCAGCACCAACTTGAAGAAGCATGGTAGCGAGGGCAGCGAAGACAAGAAATTTGTACTTGCCGATGGCTTTCATTACCATAAATAAAAAAGTTTCCTTTCATTTTCTTGTCAAAAATGACAAAAATAAATACGTTAGCTGAAAAATTATAACATTTAAATATTTATTTTTCAACAAAAATAACTAACACTGTTAATCTTTTGTTTAGTTTATAACTTGTATAAACTAACAATTATATTCTAACCTTTTTCAAGAAGAGTGTCAATGATTTGTGATACCCTAGTTAATGAACAGTCCCCTTCCTTTAATCTTCTCATTCTGGTGAAAGAAAGACGGTAAGCCTTGGCTTGTTTTTACTCCACTCTCTTATGGAGGTATTGGTGAAAAGCGGGCGAGCTGCTTTTCTGTTATAATTATGTTATGAACAACGGTAAAATTTCACGCTCTCACAGCCTTAAGCTTGCCGAACGTGGCGTGTGGGTCAGTATAGGCGCTTATATATTTCTCTCCCTCTTACAACTTGGAGTCGCACAAATCACTCACTCTGCTTCCCTTTTGGCCAATGGTTTTAATAATGTCACTGATATTCTAGGTAACATCGCCATCGTTATCGGTCTACGCATTGCGCGCATTCCTTCTGATAATGATCATGCTTATGGACATTGGAAAGTCGAGTCTATTTCCAGTCTTATCTCCAGCTTTATCATGTTCCTTATCGGTTTTGAAGTTCTTCGTCAAACCATCGTCAATTTTATAGAAGGAAGTTCAGCAGAAATCAATCCAGTTGGTGCTATAATCGCACTATTTTCTGCTCTGGTTATGATTTCCGTTTATTTCTACTCTAATCGTTTAGCTAAGAAAACACAATCAAAAGCACTTGAAGCATCTAGCAAAGACAATCTTAGTGATGCACTGACTTCTTTGGGTACAACTGTTGCTATCATTGCAGCTGCTATGCATTGGATTTGGTTAGACCGCATCATGGCTTTAATCATTTGTGGCTTCATTCTCAAAACCGCTTATGATATTTTCCGAGACAGTGTCTTTTCGCTCTCTGATGGTTTTGACGATAATCTTTTAGAAGATTATAAGGAAGCTATCGAACTGATCGATAAGGTCAAATCTGTTAAAATGATTCGTGGTCGCACCTATGGCAGCAATATCTTTCTGGATGTTGTCGTTGAGATGTCACGTGACCTCTCTGTCTATGAAAGTCATGCTGCTACTGAAAAAATAGAGCGTATGCTCATGGCTGGTTTTGATGTTTATGATGTTGATGTCCATGTAGAACCCGCCGCTTTACCAGAGGAAGAGCACTTTGCTTCACGTGCTTTGGAACTTCTCCCAAAGGAAGAAATGCTCCTCAATGGTCAAAACCTCAATCAGCTGCTAGCCCCACAATTTCAAGCTATCACCTCAAGCGGTGAAATTATCCAAGCAGAAAGCTTCATCGCTAACGCAACACCAAAAGAAAACTTAGCGATTAAAAACTATCAGGCAGAGCAAGTCAGCAAGAAAACTTTCATCCTCACTTACCATTATCTGGACAACCAAAAGAGCTATACGGTATCAAGTGTCTGGCGAAGAAATGAGTACTGGCGTTGTATCTACCGTCAGCTCACAGAAAAAGCTGAGGAAACTTCTGTCCTTTGAAGAGATTAAAGCGAGTTCTTAGTAGTCTCGGTAACAGGCTGAAATACTATGTAAAAAGTACAATTCCTTAAGGAATTGTACTTTTTGTAGATAGAGGTTGTTGATGCTTTGTTATTGATGGATGATGAGGGCGGGGCGGACGCCTCTACCAGAGAAAGCTTCTCCTGTGGTACTTATCGAACCATGAAAACCACCCGAAGAACTTGTCTCCCAAGCCCTATTTTCAACAGTAGATGGGGTACGTAGCCACCAATGTATACCAGCACCACGTTCTGCATTGTTCGGAAACCCACGACCTGGACCGGAAAATCGGATAACATCCGCTAAGGAAAGGGCAAAAGCACGCCTAGCTCCTCCAGGAACAACAGCAGTAAAATCTATTGCCGCCGCCCCAGTTAAATTGGTAGGATTACGCATACTCCCTAACCACTCGAAAGCAGACGAATCAAACGCAACATTTCCAGTTATAAAGTTATTAGCAACAGGTTGAACAATGTCCTGCAAATCTTGAGGTGTCTCTGTAGCTAACCACATGTTAAAATAAGCATCTTTTCCATTCCAAGTAACGGAAGGGATTACTTCATTGCGGATAATCAAGTGATTCCCCTCTCCCATATCTTCAAGGTAACGGAATTGTTGCCCGTCTGATGTCGTAAAGAGACGACCAGGATTCATACTCTCAAAATTAAAAGCGCTTATCGGCGAAGGTTCATCGGCATCTGGATTTTCTGCAGGCAGTTCGCCATTATCATCCACTGCATTATTCCGGATACCACGAAGCAGACGACCTACCTCTCCACTTTCTGGCTCATTTTCAAAGTCGCGGTCCGGCGTAATCAACTGGCTGTCCACATGGATAGCGTAGTAATAAGAACCACGGATATCATGTGCCGCCTCTGTCATCACTGCTGCATCAAGCAGGTAAGAACTGCTTTCCCCCTCCTGCAGTTGACTGGCCCAGTAAGCCCAGCCTGTTTCATGGTCGATTACCCAGAAGTCCCCAATTTTATGCTCATTGGGTAAGGCAGACCATTGCTGAAGTGTAAGTGGGGCACGGTCTTGTGCTAAATTTTGCGCTGTTGTACGTTCAACGCCTTCAAGGGCACCGGGCCAGACTGTACTTGTTGGGCCTTGACCATTTGTATAGCTCTCCCCTTCTTGCCAGTAGGCATCCTCACCCGTACCTGGATGAGTGGCCCCATCTGTCTCACCGTCTGTGGCGCCAGTTCCAGCGATATAGTCTCGCGCATGCCCTGCTGCAGCCGTCATCAGGTCGTTCTCCACATGGTTGAAGGTGGGCAAGTACCAAGGCGCATGTTCTCCTTGACGGGTCCAACCAAAGGTCAGGTTACTATATTGGTTAAAGACGGCAGAGTCGCCCGTGCGGATACTGAGGCTTTCTGTTGAGGGAATGTAGGTCGTCCAAGTCTCTACACTCTCTCGAACGGCAGTTGGCACTATGGAATTGAAGTTCTCTTCTCCACGGGCTCGAATCGCCATAAACTCAGACAGGCGAACCCGTGCCATGATAGGCTCCTCCCCATAGTTTTCGACAAAGACGTCCTTGTTTTCTGTGTCACGGTTGTAGTAGTCGTGAACACGGCCGCCTACTTCGCCCAGATTATCTCTTAGGCGGTCGTTAATAGCGCGTTGGTTGAAGGCGGTGAAGGCGAATGTCCCTGCAATCAGC
>NZ_DKXK01000038.1:0-24371 GCF_002492185.1 Lactococcus sp. UBA7128 | reverse complement strand
TGAGTGTTTGATGAGAAAAGGGTGTTTGATTTGGCTGGGGGCTTTGCTTGTTTCTCTCTTCTGAACCAAGGAAAGCATGAGAAAAGAAGCCCCGACTGGAGCTTCTTGACTCTATGTTATTGACAGTTGACTGTCTTTTATTTGCGACGGCTGTAGTTCGCAACGTCTGCTTGGATATTTTCGATAAATCGATCCAAACTGATGACTTCTGTGTCATTTGAACCGTAACGGCGGATGTTTACTGTACCATCTGCCATTTCTTGGTCACCGACAACGATTTGATATGGAACTTTACGTGTTTGGGCTTGACGAATCTTATAACCCATTTTTTCATTAGATTCATCAACAACGATACGCAAGCCTTTTTCTTGTAGACGTTTTTTGATTTCCCATGCGTAATCCGCATGAATTTCGTTGTTTACTGGAATAATAATCGCCTGAGTAGGTGCCAACCAAGTTGGGAATGCCCCTTTATAAAGTTCAATCAAGTAAGCTGTAAAGCGTTCCAAGGTAGAGATTACACCACGGTGAATCATGACAGGGCGATGTTTTTCACCATCTGCACCAACATATGTGATGTCGAAGTTTTCAGGGTTAAGGAAGTCCAGCTGGATAGTTGAAAGTGTTTCTTCATTACCCAAGGCAGTTTTTACTTGGATATCTAGTTTTGGACCGTAGAAGGCTGCTTCGCCTTCTGCTTCAACGTAATCAAGATTCATGTCATCCATTGTTGCCTTAAGCATACGTTGTGATTTTTCCCACATTGCATCGTCTGGGAAGTATTTTTCTGTATCTTCTGGATCACGGTATGACAGACGGAAGCTGTAATCATCGATACCGAAGTCACGGTACATTTCCATAATCAATTCAAGAATTTTACCAAATTCTTCTTGAATCTGGTCTGGTGTGACAAATGTATGCCCGTCGTTCAACTGCATGACACGTACACGTTGAAGGCCTGAAAGAGCACCTGATTTTTCATAACGGTGCATTGTTCCAAACTCTGCGATACGGATAGGTAACTCGCGGTAGCTGTGTACATGATGCTTGTAGATAGCGATGTGTGATGGGCAGTTCATTGGACGAAGTTCCATTTGTTCGCCGTCACCCATATCCATTGGCGGGAACATGTCTTCATGATAGTGCTGCCAGTGCCCAGATTGTTTATAGATGTCCAAGTTCATCAGATTCGGTGTATGTACATGCAAGTAGCCTGCAGCGATTTCACGGTCTTCTACGAAACGTTGGATTGTACGGCGAATAGTTGCACCATCTGGAAGCCAATAAGCTGTACCGGCACCCAAAGATGCTTCGTTGAAGAAAAGGTCTAATTCGCGGCCCAGTTTACGGTGGTCACGTTCTTTCGCTTCTTCACGCATTTTCAGGTTTTCTTCCAGGTCTTCTTTAGTAAACCAAGCTGTACCGTAAACACGTTGCATCATCGCGTTATCGCTATTTCCACGCCAGTAAGCGCCGGCTACGTTGAGCAATTTAAAGTATTTGATGAAGCCTGTTGACGGCACATGTGGCCCACGGCAAAGGTCAGTATATTCACCTTGGCTATAAATAGTCAAACCGCCTTCATCGCCGTTATGCTCTTCAATAAGTTCGAGTTTATAAGGGTCATTCGCAAAGATTTCTTTTGCTTCTTCTTTAGTGACTTCTCTACGAATGGAAGGGAAATTTTCTTTCGAAATGCGGTGCATCTCTTCTTCTATCTTTTCCAAATCCTCGTTAGAAATTTGTCCTTCTTCATTATCTGTATCATAGTAAAAGCCATTCTCAATAGCTGGACCTACCCCAAGATGGATATTGGGAAAATGACGGCGTGCCGCTTGGGCAAAGAGGTGAGCCGCTGAGTGGCGAAGCAAGTCAAAAGCATCTTCATGCTCTGGAGTCACAATTTCGAAAGTTGCATCTTCCTCAATCGGACGAGTCACATCAATAAGCTTACCATTGACTTTACCAGCTAGGGCTTTTTTTGTCAAACCTGGTGAGATGGATTTTGCGATTTCAAGTGTTGAGATGCCTGCCTCAAATTCTTTGACAGCACCATCAGGGAAAGTAATTTTAACCATATAAGCCTCCTATTTTTTGTTAACATTAGTTAGTTTGTACGATGAGACTCGAAGAAAATAAAAAAAACGCAGACCAGCTTCCTCATATAAAGGACGCCGGCTGCGTGTTACCACCTTCTTAATTTTCTAGGCACAAAAAGCCTCAAAAATTGTCTCATCTTTGACGTAACGTGTCAGCGACGCTCCCTGTTCGCAGGGAGTAGAAATAGAGTGGTATCCTTAACAATCACAATACGAGTTTGCACCGACCACTCGCTCTCTTGAAAAGAATTGCTTAAAGACTTGTCTCTGATAATTATTTTATGTCTTTCTTTATCTTTTGTCAAGTCTTTTTATGCAATTTTTTGATTTTTTAGAAAAATATATTTACTTTTTCTTCACAATTTCTTTTACAAGTTCAGCAAAAGCCTTATCGTCATTAAAAGGTGGGAGATAGATATATTTTTCACCTCCATTTTCCAAGAAGTATGTCCTGTTTTCTTCCTCTAGTTCTTCAAGAGTTTCTAGACAATCTACTACAAATCCAGGTGCAACAATAAGGACTTTTTTCACACCTTGCCCAGGTAACTTTTTTAGGGTATCGTCTGTTGCGGGGGTCAACCACTCGGCAGGGCCAAATTTCGACTGATAAGTTTGATAATGCGGAAAATCGCCAATTTCTTCCATGATTAAGCGTGTCGTTTCCGTGCATTCTTCTGGATAAGTGTCGCCATCCGTTACGTAAGAAAGCGGAATACCATGATAGGAAAAAATAAGCGCCTCGATATCTGTTTCTTTTGCTAAGGCATTTTTTATCTTGTCGGCAAAATATTTGATATAGAGCGGTTCCTGATAGAAAGAACGAATAAAGCTCAAATCAACAATATTATCTTTTTTCAAGAAGTAGTTCATCACACTGTCAAAGACTGAACCTACTGTCGTTCCTGAATATTGCGGATACATGGGGAGAACAGTTAACTCTTCTACACCTTTATTCAAAAGATTCTCCAGACTGGTTTCAATGCTAGGTGCGCTGTAAGACATCCCCATAGCCACTTCAACATCGGGACAAAGTTCCTGAAGATTTTTTTCTTGGGCTGCTGTATAGGTAAGCAGCGGGAACTCCCCCTCTTGAACAATCTTCTCATAAAGTCGCGCTGATTTTCGCGGTCGAGTATTGAGGATAATACCGTGTAAGAGCGGTTGCCAGACCAAGGGATGTGTCTTGATGACACGCCTGTCAGACAAAAATTTCTTCAAATATTTTCTTAGTGCTCGAGGGGAGGTGTTCTCGGGTGTCCCAAGATTAACTAAGAGGAGGCCTCTTTTTTTCATGCTATATATTTCTCCTGTATTTTCTAAATTTCAACAAACAATACAATCATCTGCTTACTATTTTACCTGAATTTCACAAGTTCGTCATTAATAGTGTAGAAAAGTTGGAATCTCAACAGCACTCAAGTAAAAGAGAAGGGAAATAGAAAAATGCTCAACCCAGCATTATTATGCACATGATTAAGCATTTTTTCATTTTTGGAACTTCTTTCAGTAAAGCTTTACACTGGAAAATAAAATTTTCCGCTGACCTATGCTTCACTTTTTCAAACTAGGACTGATTATTTTTTGTTCTTTTTCCGTAAAACAACTGCACTGACTAGAGCTGCCAAGCCTGCAATTCCAAGACCGATGCCAATCATATCCCCCGTACTTGGTAATTCTGCTCTGATTTTTTGGATATTTTCAATGTCTCTCTCATCGTCTTGCCTAACTTCATCTTCAAGAGGTCTATCTTCTTCCGAAGGATAGCCCTTGTCCTGCTCATTGCTTTCCCCTGTATCACCTGTTTCAGTGTCTGGACGATTGTTTTGCTCCCCTGTATTGTCGTTATCTGGTCGACCATTTTCTCCTCCTGGTTCCCCATTATCAGACTGAGGCGGTGCTTCTCCTAAAGTCACAACAGTGGCACCAGCAATTATCTCTCCCTCGTAGCGATTATGATGTTCTGCTTGGCGGGCGAAGAGGAAATATTCTGTACCTGGTAACAAATCTGTGAAAAGAGTAGATTGCTGCCAAGCAGCTGCATCCAAATCTTCAGGATTTTCTGTTCTTGAAACTGCGTATTCAACCTGATAAGGTCCTGGATCAAAGTCAGTAGCTGATGCCAATAGATCGCCCAATCCTGTAAGTTCTGTCCCCACCACGTTAAAGGCAAGTGGTTCAAAGACAAAAGGCATATCTTCTAGGAAAAAGTCATGGCATCATGATTTGAGAGTGGAAAAGCTCAATCTCCGTCTTCTCCACACGTGCCGCTTGCGGTCTAGTAACCGAGAAACCTTGTGCCTTTGTGATACGACCAATCGTTTCAACATTGTCAGCAAAGACATACTCATAGTTACGGTTAACATTTCCGTCCGCATCACGCAGTTCAACAAGAACATCCGCTCTTTCGATAACATTACCTTGGGCATCAACAAAGACCAACTCATCCTCAGCAACGTGAGGCTGGCCATTAGCCAAACGTGACATTTGATTGACAAAAGTTATGGTTAAGTAGTGACCTCCGATAGCATCCATAGGCTCACCTGTATCCACATTGGTCCATTTTTCTGGTCTGTCGAAACCAGCTTCAACGCCATACTCGTAGGTTTTATCTTCTGCCATGAAATAGTAATCATAGTTGAAGACCCGCTCCGCAATCTTTCGACCATTAAAGCTTAGTCGAACAGGGTCAATGACTTGGCTTTCAAACAATGGATTAACGGACTGCACTGGTCGAGGGCTGAAGGATAAGAGCGCTTGACGTGCTGGGAGAATGGAGTTTAACGCACTGCTCATTGAAGGCTGCAACCAATAGTTGCCTGAGTATTCTCCTGAAATACTCCACTCACCTGTTCCTAAAGCATGAACGGGCATAGCAATAACATTTCCCTCGTCATCAAAGCGTACATTAGCATCATCAAACTGAGCTTGACCGGTCTGAATATTTACTCTAGGTTTATCAACTGCTAAGATAGGCAAGCTTGGCATCGCAGCAGCAGCAATTTTTGCTTCTGCTGTGCCATCATAGCGACGTCTTTCGACCTGCCCTTGTGTCCATTGGATAACCATAGGAGTAATTTCTCCAGTCAGCAAATGTTCGCTCATCCAATCCTTAAAGTCACTCTGCAAGGATACATTTCGTGAATCCAGATAGAAGCCTTTTATGGTTACCTGCTTATCATTGCCTGCATGGCGATCCTCAAAGACAATCTCATAGTCTTCACCAAAGAGGATGGGAATAACAACCTCCGTGCCCACAATCTCAATCCCAAGCTCTGGGAAGAGCTTAATATTCTCTCCAGCATTGTTTGGGTCAGGAATTTCTGGAACAGTCCAAGCTGTTTCACCATTATACTCCTTTCGGATAAGGGAATCGCCCACAAGAGAAATGACGGCTTCATCAAGATATGATTTGTTAAGTTCCCACGGTGTGATTCGTCCCGTGAAAAGCAGTGCCTTAATCTCACTTAATCCAGCATCAGAAAGCTCAACGTTGGCAAGGTTAAGACCATCAACACTTGTGATAACCCCTTTATCTGCAACATTTCCGTTATCATAAGCAACATTCTCATCTTGGAAGCGAACACTTAGATTTTCCAAGTTTTCAAGTGTTAATTTGATATCCTGCCCTTGTTCATTACGCAAGCTTAACTCTGGGCTGACTTCTACATCATCTGGGAGGTTGATTCGGTCAGTGCCATTATACTGCCGTTCGATATAACCGGATTGGATATAAAGAATGTTGTTCTTCATGTCGGATGGATTTTCTGGCATTGGCTGGACGTCCGTAATAGACACTGGCCAAATATTGGCTGAGGCAAAGTGAGGCTGTAGCATTTCTCCTGCCTCGCTATCGCTTCCAAAAGTGTAATTGGTTAATGGATGCTCGTCTTCTTTATCTGAATCTACCACCAGTTGCCAGTTATCATCTGAAACTACTGGAATATCCTCGCCCACCTCTGTCTGAGTAAACTGTGCGCCGCCCTCAGCCTCGGTAATAATGCCCCAATCACGCGCAACAATAGCACTTTCGAGCACAGTCACTTCTGGAGCCTCCACTCTTGAACCATCCTCTTCTGTATCAAGCAGACGAATTAACCTAGGGGGGTTAAAAATATTGTGAACCTTATCAGTATTATCCCATTCCTTATCTGAAGCTTGTCCTTCTGTCCAAGCAATACGGCGTGGCGTAATCTCAGCCTCTCGGAAGTTGAGAATATACTGTTCAATCTCCTCAATAATTTCTGCGATAGCACTTTCTTCAAAAAAGTTAATTTTCTCGTCAAGGACAATCCCGTTAAGGGCAAATTCAAGCTCTCTTGTACCCGCATTGTGATTGGCAAAACGCAATCCTTCTACACGGTAAGGCAAGGTAATCTCATGGTCGCCTTCAAGGGCAATCACAGCTACAAAGTCATTGTCTGAAATTTCAGTTTGTCCATCATACTCTCGGCTCTCCACGGTAAAGCCAGTCCCTATAATATCTTCTTTGACTATATTTACGGGGAGGATTGATGCGCTAGCTTTTCCCAATTCTGGTACAACATAGTTGCCCCTATGCCTTGGGTCTGCAAATTCGATGCTTAACCCCACAGCTTCAAACCAGTTAAAGGTATAGCTTCCTATCGCCGTATCAGGGAAGACAAGTTCAGATAAGAGATTTGAATTATGAGTAACCTCCACATGATTCGCTAAAATCTCATGTCCCACTTCTGATCTAACAAGTTCTGGCAAGCTAATCGTCCCTATAATATCAGTGCTAGAATTATAGGGGCGCGACGGGATACTCCCATTTTCCCAACGCAAGATACGCGGTGTGATTTCTGCTACAAAAAGGCTGTTGAAGTCAAAATCCTCAGCTAGAACTTGATTTCCTCTAAACAGGGTCTCTAACTGTGCACGAACCTTATCGGTATTTTCGATAGTAAGACTACGCTCTCTACCCGCATCTGCTGAATCAAAAGTCAGTCCCCAGCCCTCAACGTTTAAAACATCAGGATTTCGGACCCTACCAAAGCTTGGTAATCTATTGAGGGGTCTATTGAATTGATCTTCCAAGACTTTATTTGTATCATCAAAAATCTTAGTCGCAAATCCAGCTTGTGCACCTACTACATCTTGCCAAGAATTGATTTGCTTGACAGTGATTTCCCATTCGATATCAGGAGAGTTTATTAAGCGATAGTTGGTATGGTGTGTGCCACCAATATCCCAACCAGATAGAGCTGAAACTGCTGTCCCCACTTCACGGTTGTTCGTGTGAACAAGGCCTCCTTCAACTACTGTTATTCGATCGTTCATCTCACGCTCTAATAAGTCTTGCTTGTCCTCAAAAACTGTACTTAAGGTTGGCAGCAGGAAATCGGATAATTCTGGTCTTATCGGTCTTCCCGTGTAAGTTCTGCTTGAGTCAATCAAAGAACCGTTTGTGAAATGAACATCTAATGGACGGATTGTCGCATCAGCAAAGCTTGGCTTCATAAGCGCTGTATAAAAGAAATTCGGCATTCCAAAAGCAGATTGGCCAAAAAGGTTATCAGGCAAGTCAAAAGCGGCAGTTTCTCCAGTTCTATCTGGATCTGGCACTATCTCATAGTTACGCGCAAGGTAACCACTGATTGTCCAGCCCTCTGTTGCAACAACAGGCTGTGCGATAACATCTCCTTGGTCATCACGGGCAACATTTCTAGACTGAAATTCAGCTGAACCATGGTTCAGTGTGATGTATTCTTTGTCTAAGTCATGTATCGCGAAGTCATCCCTATCTATTGCTGAGAAAAGTTGTGGCATTCCTGTATCCGTAAGCGTAGCTGACTTATTTCCATCATAATCTTTGTCTTTCACTTGGCCCATGCCCCAGAAAATTTGACGAGGTGTAATTTGGCCAAGGAAAAGCTTATTGCGTAGATAATCCTGTAAGTTCTCAGAGAGTTCAACAGGCTGCGTTTCTCCTCCTTGACGTTGCAAGAGAATGGTTGACTCTTCTAAATAAACTTCCACATGATTGGCCGTGACACTATTGTCTTCAAAGCGAAGCACACCATCTTCAGAAAAGAGCAATTGATAAATATGTTCTTCTCCTTCATCAACCCCATTGATTGTGACAAAAATTGGGTCCAAACTTCCCTTATAGATAGCCGTCCTATCGTATTGACGAGACACCTTATTTCTCACAAATGTAAGGCGGTTGAAATCGTTAACCTCCAAAACTAAGGGACGGATGGTAGCAAGCTCAAACTGAGGCTGATCCATAATCTGATAGTTGAAATTACCACCACCGGCATGGTCCTTACGATTGAGCATACGCTCATCAAAGTCAAGTCCCTCAATTTCCCAGCTTCCCGGCAAACTATTGGCAAAGCGGAGACGCTCTGTCAAGGTGCCAAATTCAACGTCAATAATATTGTCATCACCAGCAACGAAGCCTTTTAATCGAGGGGGAACAATGCCCGATACGCGAGCAGTCCCATCATAGACCTTGTCATCAACACGTCCTGCTATCCACGTTACTGGCTTAGGAGTGATTGTCGCTTCGTTAAAGAGACCACCATTTTCCGCCATAATCCGAATGCTTTTTTCTATCTGCCCTCCGTAAGCCTCTATAAAATCACTCAGGTCTTCGGGATTAAGGATATCTCGTTCCCCACTTCTTATCTGTAAGTTCATACTAGAAGCCGCACGTAGATTAATCTTATGTGTCCCTACATTGACATGCTCAAACTCCAGATCGTTAGGGTTTATCACTAAGCTTGCTGTAACAAAACGTAGCGTCCCTTCACCCGCAGGATTCGCCCTCATGATTCCAAACTCAATCCTATATCCCTCCTGTACACCTGAGACAGTATTCGTATTATCAAACACCTTGTCTGGCACGCTTTGAAGATTTCCTAGAATCATCGGCGTAAAGCCTTCTTCTGCAAGAGTAATCTGCCCGTCATAGAGTCCATTTGAGTTGCCTGTAAGGTTGTGGACAGCTGACTGCGTGAGGATGCTCTGAGTTAACTCTCTGAGCATCTCATCGCTAAGGTCGTATGAAAGACCTGCTGCTGCCGTAAGCACAGCTTGATGCACTTCATCAAAGCGATTATTTCCTACCAGATGAACGAAGGAAGCCCAGAGACTTGCGCGGTCGTAACGTAAGATATCCACGGGGAGCTGTACTTGCAGAGGAGGAGGAAGAACAGGATTATCTTCAGGGTTAGCCATTTGAATCTCAAAGCTAAGTGAAATGTGCTGTTCAATAGACTGTACCATACGCGTGCCATCAAATGGACGCGTATGTACTCGACCACGATTAACCTGAATATTATGAAGCGCTACAGGAACATTTTCCAAAACGTTCCCATTATAAAAGAGACCTGTGCCAGTGAGGCTGTCACGGAGAGCTGCTGGGATCTCTACCCTATAGTACTGACCTACAGGAAGATTGTCTTGCGCATTGAGTGCATCTGCAATCTCCTGTTCAATCATGCTCCAACTCACATTCCCATAGTTGATTCGTGATGCCCCTACTTGTGTTACTCTTGCAAAAACAATGTCTGCTATTTTACTGGTAAAATCAAGATTTCCTCTAAACCCAAAGTCTGACAGGTCCAAGTGTGGCCAGTGCTCAACATCAGCTTCTGGTTCATCACCAACAAATTTGTCAGCAACCCTCCCTTGATGAATGTGCCTCTCTGTAAGAACTATAGGAACGAAAGGACTAGGACGTAAGAAAGCACCATCGAGACGGAAAGAGTTTTCATTATCTGGATCACCTACATAAACAGTGATATCACCAAAGGCTTCCTCCGTTATGCCTTCTAAGATAATACGGTAGAGTCCCCCTCCCGCATTTTCTCCAGAGTAGAAGGATACATTATCTAAAAACTTATCTCCTTCTCCTATCTCTACTACAAATTCCATTTTGCCAATCTGGCCAGTACCTAGCGTTTCATCATTGGAAAGTTCTCTTTTAAAAGTAATCTCAACCTGATCTTCACCTACCCACCTTGTATGAGTAATTTCCGCCCAAGGCCAGTTCTCTTTACCCACCCAGTTCACCGCTAAAGGCGCAATGCCCAAATAAGCATCATTCCCCTCAAAACTAGTCAATCCCCCCTCTGAAAAACTCGGAGCCACAAACGTTTGAGGAGCTTCAAAAGCTGGGAGAGTTCCTAAATCTTCTTGAATTTCTTGCTCTTTGCTAGCTTCTTCCTCTTCGATTATTTCTTCTGCAAGTGCTTCTGGTAGCACGATGTCTGCGATCTCCTGTTCTGAAACCTCAACCATCTGTTCAATACCCAGTGCCTCTTCATTGTGCCGACCCCGTACAAGCGTTGCAACTGGTGCTCCTTTAGAAACCACAAGAGGCAGTATCGCAGCGACAGTCCCCGCTTTTTTCAGTCGAGCACGACGTATCGCCTGCTTTCTTGCCTTGATTACTTTTCTTTCCGTCATATATTGTTCTCCTAAAATTTATTTGCACTTGTTTCATCACAGGTTCCAATATTCTTATATATCAAACTCCGCATAATAGTAAGCGCTTACTTCATAATTGCAGTAAAAGTCTTTGATGATATGATACCCCTTAAAATATTCCCTACATTACAAATTATATCAAATGTAAAAGTTAAAAAGAAATAATATTACGATTAGTTGTTTATGTTAAACAATGCACACATTAATGTTGCTTTTGTGTGATTTTTGAAACTAGCGTATATGCATAAAAATAATTACTGCCTAACTTTTTACCTCAATTGGCGAACAAAAAAAGCAGGTTCTTAAAGAATCTGCTTTAATGTTTACGGTTGATTTCTTGTTTAACTTTATATTCTAAAAAATCTTTTGCGACTTCTTTATCAAAATCATTGAGTTGCTTCACAACTTGATTTTGAATCGTATCAATCTCAATCTTTTCAAATGGAAGCTCGGCAATTACCTTTTCTACAACCTTGGCAACATTATTTGCAATCATGTTGGCATGCAAGGGTTTATCTGCGTATTTTCCATTAATAGCTGCCTTAAAAACAGCCGTTTGAATACGAAATGAATCCCAGTCAACTACTCGTCCGTTACGCTTAATAACTACTTTATTGAGCAATTTTGCTTCCATGTATTCTCTCCTTATTTGTGGTTTTATCTCTACTCACTTCAACAGTTTACTGTTTTATTATAGCAAATTATCGTTTTCCCTACAAAAAAAAATCTCAAAACTTGGGAAGGATACAAAATAGAGCGCTTCAATCTAAATATGCAAAAATAGAACCGCATGATTGAGCGATTCCACTTTTATCTTATGCTTTGCGGCTTTTTCCCTGCTTTGGATTTTTTAACTTATTTCACAACGATGAAACGGTCATCATCTTCCATATAAGTTTTCTCACCTGCTTCATCCTCAATGGAACCAAATACAAGCTGTCCACGTAATTTCCAGTTTGATGGAATATTCCATTCTTTAGCAACAGCTTCATCAATCACTGGATTGTAGTGTTGCAGGTTTGCACCGATACCAAGTTCAGCAAGTGCAGTCCACGCATTTACAGTAGTAATACCTGAAGCTTGTTCGCTCCATACGGGGAAGTTTTCGGCATAAAGGGCAAACTGTTCTTGCAAGCCTTTAACAACATCTTGATCTTCGAAGAAGAGGGCCGTACCATAGGCCGCTTTGAAACCATCGAGTTTTGCTTTTGTTCCTTCCCAAGCTGACTCTGGAACGCCTTGAGCTTTCATCGCTGCTTTCAATTCGTCAGCAACGATTTGCCCCCAAAGTTTTTCCTGTGCATCTCCTGTAACGATAAGGACGCGTGTTGTTTGGCTGTTAAATGCTGTTGGGCTGTGTTTCACAGCTTCTTTAATTGTTTCGATAGCTTGATCCGTATCTTTAATATGTTTGCCAAGTGCATAGATTGAGCGACGTTTTTTGAGTGCGTTGATAAATGACATGTTATGTCTCCTTTTTAAATTACTTATTTTTGTTTACAAACGTAATCTTATCACATAAATTTACGTTTGTAAACTATTTAGTTTGAAATATTTTTATAAAAAAACACTGAAAGCTGAGTTCAACTTTAAGTGTTTTAAATTGACTTTTTATTTTGTTCCAAACAAACGGTCTCCAGCATCACCAAGACCTGGAACAATGTAACCATGCTCGTTTAGATGATCATCAAGTGCTGCAACATAGATATCAATATCTGGATGTGCTTCTTGAACTGCTTTAATCCCTTCTGGTGCAGCCACAAGGCAAACAAATTTGATGTTGTTGGCGTTACGTTTTTTAAGGCTATCAATAGCAAGGATGGCAGAGCCTCCGGTAGCCAACATCGGATCAACTAGAAAGATCTGACGTTCTGCAATATCCGTTGGAAGTTTTACCAAATACTCCACTGGTGTAAGTGTTTCTTCGTCACGATACATACCGATATGACCTACACGCGCAGCTGGGATGAGTTTCAAGATACCATCCACCATACCAATACCTGCACGAAGAATCGGTACAATAGCAAGCTTTTTACCTGCAAGTTCTTGTGCTGTCATATGTGCAACAGGTGTATCAATCTCCACATCTTGTAAAGGCAAATCTCGTGATACTTCATAAGCCATGAGCATACCAATCTCATCGACAAGTTCACGAAACTCTTTTGTTGATACATCCGCACGGCGTAAGATTGAAAGTTTGTGTTGGATAAGTGGATGTTTTACTACTTGAAAGTTTGACATAAGAAACCCCTTCATTTTATATACTTTGACTATTTTATCATTTTTTTCCTTATAAGTCTGTTATTATTGTCAGCTTATTCCCTTTTTCAAAGATTGCTTAATCAAAAATGGTGCGATAAGTGTACTCAAGATAATGACGATGACAAGTTCTGAATAAATGTCACTGTTAATCACTTGTGAAGCCAACCCAATCTGCGCGATGATGAGTGCCATCTCCCCACGAGAAACCATACCAGTACCAACCAAGGCACTCTCTGATGTTGTGAGCCCCGTGGATTTTCCAATAAAGTATGCTGGGATAAACTTGGTTAAGACCGCTAGAAGTGTAAAGAAGAGAATCAAGAGAGGCTGTTCAAAGATACTCTCAAAAGTAACCGATATAGCTATGGAAACAAAGAAAACAGGGATAAAGACGACATAAGCAATAGCTGAGCTGTATTCTTCAATCTTATGTGAAACATCGGTTTGACTCAGTGCCAAGCCCGCAAAAAAAGAACCAATTACTGCTGACATTCCTGCAGCATCAGCTAAAAGACTCAAAACCAAGCAAAGAATCAGTGCTGCGGTTGTGTTTTTCGCATAGATGGGCAGTTTCTCAACAAATCGCCAAATTTTTGGTACAGACTTGTGAACAAGAACCAAAAAGACGAGGAACAGAAATTCCATAAAGAACTGTTGCGGCAAGTTTCCTGAAGAACTGTTTGCTGATGTAAAAATAGATAAGGCAAGAACAGCCAGGATATCATCCACAACTGCTGCACCCAAGATAATCGAACCTGCTTTTGTCGAAAGTTTACCATACTCTTGCAGAACTTCGACCGTAATCGATACAGAAGTTGCTGCAAAGACAATCCCATAAAAGATGGCTGTAGAGAAAGCATAACCCATCAGAGCAGTAACACCCCAGAATACCAGCAAAGGGACAAGTACACCTGCTAAGGCAACCAGTAAAGCGGGTTTAAAATTTTTCTTAAGTACACTAAGGTCACTCTCTAAACCAGCAAGGAACATGAGCAAAATCACGCCTATTTCAGAAAGAACCTCAATCGTATGTCCACCATGTAACCAGCCTAAAGCAGCAGGAGCTAAAACAATACCAATAAGTATCTGTCCAACTACTGCTGGAATTCTTATTCTTCTTGCAAACAAGGTTGCAACCAAAGAAGCAACCAAAATCAATGTAAGTTGGAAAATATCATTCATACCTTCTATTATAACAATTTACGCCTTGTTTTTCCTCTCAGCCTTCTTAAAAAATAGAAAAAAGATAGCGCTATGTCTATCTTTGACCGTTAATTTATTTCGACAACATAGGTACAAGTAAATTTTTCTTGAGGGTCAAGTTGATTCATACCGAACTTCTCCGTCAACTGCCCATTGGTAGCAACTTCATCAGCAATCCCCGCCCAAGGCTCAATGCAAACAAAACTTGCCTCAGCTGGATAAGGGCTCCAAAGTCCAAAGAAAGGCATCTCTTTCCAAGTTACTTTCACGCTCCGCTTGTCTAAACTGTTTGTCAATGCCACGGACATTTCATCTGAAGAAGTATAGACAAGGGCATCCTTAGCAAAGAGTTCATGCTTTAGTGGCAACTCACTCACTTCTACTTCTGCTTGTTCCTCTCTTTTAAGCATACCTGTCGGCAAGTCTAAAGGAATAAAGGTGCGCTTTTCTGAAGGAGAAACTGTCAATTTATAGTCTTCAAAAGTCCCCTTTTCTATAGGAACGTTAAAGGCAGGATGTGCTCCAAGACCGAAAATCATCTGTTTATGGCCCTTGTTTTCAACCTGATAGCGCACACGAATCTGATTATCCATGAGTTTATAGCCTACTTTAAAGCTAAACTCAAAAGGATAGCTTGCAAGAGTTTCAGCGGTTGATACAAGCTCATAAATGAGTTCATCTTCTTCCTCTTTGACAAGTGTAAACACGCTATCACGGGCAAAACCATGTCCAGACATAGCATAGACCTTGTTCTCATAAATGTATTGGCCCTCTTTAAGCTTCCCAACGATGGGGAAGAGCACCGGCGCATGACGTCCCCAAAAGTCTGCATCTGCCTGCCAAAGGTACTCAATGCCATCCTTTTTAACAGAGTTCAGTTCTGCGCCAAAAGCGTTAACTTCGACAGTTAATGTGTCATTTTTCAGTGTATGTTTCATCTTTTCTTTCTATACTAGTTATTCAAGGGCTTGTAAAAGTTACGGTTTTCCAAGGCAAAGACACGCTGGCTGGATTGTCCGGGATCGACATTGTTAAGGGCAGTCATCATCATCATCATGCTGGCATCCATCATGTCAATCTGATGTATGATTTCAGCTTCCATGATTTTAGGGCGCACAGGGCTGCCATACTCCAGCTGTCCATGGTGACTCAATAACACATGTCGCAGCAAAAGTAAGTCTTCTTTCTCCTCATCAATTCCTAACTCCATGGCTGCTTTACTCACTTCTTCATCAATAAGTACAATATGCCCTAAAAGATTTCCTCGCAGAGTATAGCTTGTGTTTTCAACACCGGTAAACTCTATGCATTTAGCCATATCATGCAAAAGAATTCCTGCAAACATTAAAGATTCGTTGAGCTGAGGATAAACTTCACAAACCTTTTCAGCCAGCTGGAGCATGGTTGTCGTATGGTAGGCCAAGCCACCCTCAAAAGCATGGTGATTGGTTTTGGCTGCTGGGAACTGGTAAAACTCACGGTCAAACTTCTTCAAAATATGACGTACAATGCGATTCCATGTCGCGTTTTCGATTCGAAAAAGAATGCTTTCAACATATTCCCGAAGCTCCGTCTCATTTACAGGGGACTTTTCTCGATAATCTTCTGGATTTATCGGCTCATTTCCCTCTGCTAAGCGTAAACTGATGCGGTTGACTTGGGGCATGCCATTATAAAGCTCTTTTAATGCCTTCATATGCACCACGCGCCCCGCAACGAACTGTTTTATAGCTTTCGGATTTGCATCCCAAATATTTCCTGAGATAGTTCCTGTACGATCTTGAAAAACAATCGCAAGAAAGTCTTTGCCTGCACGTGTTTGACGGAGTTCAACTGATTTTATCAGGTAAAAACCCTCAAAAAATTCACCAATGGATAGATTTTTTATCAGAACCATATTAGTCCCCTTCTATTTCTAAAAGCGCAGCACTCGTCTCTTTATCAATGGCATCAATCGTGCGCAATTTACGATTCATGACATTTGTTCTTGTCGTAATCAGCGTGTTGATTTCCTTTTCAGACTGTTGCAAACGTTCATGAACTTTCTTGAGCGAGGTTTCAAATTTGCCAAATTCGGTCTTGACTGCCCCAAGCATTTCGTACACTTCACTGGATTTTTGTTCAATCTGTAAGGTCTTAAAGCCCATTTGTAAGCTGTTCAAAACAGCTGTCATGGTTGTTGGACCAGTAATATTCACTTTATAATCACGGCTGAGTTGCTCATAAAGCTCTGTATTATTCACCACTTCCATGAAAAGTCCCTCAATAGGTAAAAACATAATGGCAAAATCCGTTGTCTTTGGCGGTAAAATGTATTTTTCCGAAATTGATTTTGCCTGAGCTTTAACCGCCGCAAACAGAGCTTTTCTTGATGCTTCAATCGCCACCGTATCGTTTGTTTCAAGAGCAGCCTGCAAGCGCTGATAGTCTTCCAAAGGAAACTTTGAGTCAATCGGCAATAAAACATCGCTGCCCTCTAATTTACCAGGCATCACAACCGCAAAGTCCACAGCATTTCGCTCTTGAATATTGACTTGTTCCTGATATTGTCCTGCGGTAAAAATCTGATCCAAAATCCGCCCAAGTTGCACTTCACCAATAATTCCTCGCGTTTTCACGCCTGTCATCACTTTTTGCAAACTGTCAACATCGCTGGCGAGATTGCGCATCTCTCCCAGTCCTTTGTCCACAGAAGTCAGAAGATTAGTGACTTGCTCAAAGCTTTGAGAAATTCTTTTATTCAGCGTTTCCTGAAGTTTTTCATCTACTGTGTTCTGGATTTGACTTAATTTTTTATCGTTAGCTTCTTGCAATTCTTGGAACTTTCGGTCAAATTTTTCAGTCATTGCCTCTGACATCTCTGCTAAGTTGAGGGCAATCTTATCCAGTTTTTGCTCATTGGAACTTTGTAAATCCTTAAACTGATGGTCAAATTTGGTATTGATATTTTCTGTCAAATTCGACAGGTTTTCATTCAGATTATGGGAAAGGTTTAATACAGTACCCGACATTTCTTGACGATTTTGCCCCAGCTGTTGAGACATTTCTAAACGTAGTTCTGTTAAATTTGACGAAAGGTTTTCCACTCTGGCATTCAGTTTGGAGTCTATGGCTGGTTTTTTGAAAAGATTAGCTGTTCCTATCAGAAGAGCTAAAATCAAAAGAATAATGATAAATATGTTCATAACTTATCTCTCAACTTCTGAACCTTAGCAGCTACATCTCCCTTGAAAACAAAGGACCCAGCCACAAATACATTTGCCCCTGCATCACGTGCTTGCTCTATCGTTTTATCGTCAATGCCACCATCTACCTCAATCTCAAAAATCAAGCCTTTGGTTTCACGTATTTTCACAAGCTCACGAACTTTATCCATGGTTTCTGGAATAAAAGCTTGACCTCCAAAACCAGGATTGACAGTCATTACTAAAACCATATCAACCATACTGAGAACGGGCTCAATGGCTGAGACGGGTGTTCCAGGATTGATGACCACGCTTGCTTTCATCCCCGCAGCTTTGATCTTCTGCAATGCCCCGTGGATATGCGCTGTCGCTTCAACATGAATGCTCATGATATCTGCACCAGCCTGAGCAAATTCTTCAACATATTTTTCTGGATTTTCGACCATCATGTGCACATCCAAAACCATATCTGTATGTGGGCGAAGTGCTGCAACCACGCCCGAACCAAAGGTCAGATTATCGACAAAGTGACCATCCATAACATCAATATGTACATAATCTGCACCAGCAGCTTTAATCTTTGCGACTTCTGCTGTAAAGGCACCAAAGTCAGCTGCGAGAATAGACGGTGCTATTTTATTTGTAAATTGTTGCATGTTTCCTCCTATTTTTTCAAGCCAAAGAAGGCTTTATTGATTTGATATAAACCCCAAACAGTCAAGACAACCAGAAAAGCAAATAACGGCCACTTCCAGTCTCCCAAGCTATTTTTAAAGAAAATGATTAAAGCCCAAAGAATCACTAAACCTAAGAAGCCGGCCTGCTTCATCCAAATGTTTCCTTTAATTTTGTTTTTTTCTTTGTTTGGCATAAGTTTCCCTCGTGTTATTTATTTCTGTTAATAATTGCAGATAGTCCTCATAGCGACTCGCTAAAATTCTGCCTTCTTCAAGTGCAAGCTTGACAGCACAAGAAGGCTCATGTGTATGGGTACATTCTCTAAACTTACACCCATGACTCTCTCGTAAAATTTCTGGAAAGGCTGCATTTAAATCTGGTTGGTTAGAAACATCATAGTCTAGATTTGAGAAACCTGGTGTATCTGCAATTAAGCCTGATGCAACTTCAAAGAACTCCACATGACGTGTTGTGTGACGGCCACGGCCTAACTTGTCTGAGGTTTCGCCAGTCGCCAAATTCATGCCCGGTGCAATCAAATTTAGCAAGGTCGTTTTCCCTGCCCCTGTTTGTCCCATAAAAACAGTTACCTTACCAGCCAAAGACTTTTCCAGCTCTTTCCAGTCAAAGAAAATCTGATACCCAATCTGTTCATAGTCTTGTTTAAATTTTTGATAAGTGCTTAAATCCTCCATCAGGTCAAGCTTGGAAATATAGATAAGGGGACGGATATTTTTATGTTCCAGAAAAACAAGAAACCGATCCAGCAGATTCAATGAAAAATCTGGGTTAACCGTCGACATGATGATAACCGCCTGATCAATATTTGCAATCGAAGGACGAATCAAACTGTTTTTCCGTTCGTGTATATCTAAGATATAGCCTTCTGAGTTTTCTTCAGCTGAAAAGTCCACAAAATCGCCAACGATTGGCTTCATTCCTTTCTTCCGAAAGTTCCCCCGCGCACGCGTTTGATAAACTTGTCCCTCAGATTCTACATTGTAAAATCCTGCTAAAGATTTAATAATACGTCCTTTTTTTACCATATTGATATTTTAGCAGAAATTATGTTTTTATTCTCTTTGCACTCCTCTATGCTGCTCTCTTTCTACGATGCGCTGCTTTTTCTAGAGTTAAAAACAATAATAACTTTCCTCTTGCTCCCCCTCTCCTCTAGCTCTCGCTTAGTTTTTCAGCTTAACCCTTTCGTTCCAGTATAGGTTTGTTTACATCCTTTCCTTCACTTTCATCCCCCTCCATAAGCACGGCTTTTTGAAAGAAGTTAGACCAAAAGTTTTTTTACACCTACAAGTAGAGATACTTTTCCTTTGACAGTTTTTTATCAGACCGTTTATCTCGCCTTTGCTGGCAGGAAAGAAAATATGTGTACTTCTCTATTATAACATTTTCTCGTACTGTTCTTGCTTATCCCCCACATGTTTATAATCTTCCGATAAACTTAAATCTAGGGAAGATTATAACCTTTACAAATATCTTCCTATCTTTGATAGACATCTTGGACAAGCTGATGCGTATCCAAAAGTTATAAGCACTTGCCTCCATTATCTAAATGTTTATCACCAGTTCCTTTCTTGACAAAAGATGTAATTGCATGTACAATATTAAATGCATTTGCATGTATTTTTCAGTGAAAGGATTTTATTATATGGATACTATTGCTAAAACGATCGATCCTAAAATACGGTTGATTGTTACTCTCTTGTTATTGTTTACTTGTTTTGTTAGTTTAGCTAGTCAAACAATGATGGTCACTGCTCTACCTGTCATTGGACATGATATGAATGTTTCACTGTCTTTAGTCCAATGGCTTACAACAGGTTATACTTTAATGATGGGAGTTATCACACCCCTGTCATCAAACCTGTATGAAAAATTCAAAAAGCGCAATATTTTTTTGTCTTCTCTTACGCTCTTTGTTTTGGGAACTTTGCTCGGCTGTTTTGCGACTAGCTTTTGGATGTTACTCTTTGCACGCTTAATCCAAGCCTGTGCTGGTGGTATATTAATGTCCTTTCAGATGACCACGATGATTTCAATCTATCCCAGCGAAAAACGTGGAACAATCCTCGGTTTGTCAGGTTTAGTCATTGCCTTTGGACCAGCAATTGGGCCTACTCTTTCAGGATTAATTGTTAACACGTTAGGATGGCGCTATATTTTCATCTTAGTTTTACCGCTGATGCTTTTCGTGTTATTGGTGGGTTGGCTTGCCTTCCCTAACTTTTCTGAACCAAAAGATATCCAGATTGATTTTACCTCTGTAACATTATCCTTGATTGGATCAGGCTTGACTCTTGCCAGCTTGACTGTTTTCCAAACTTCGGCTATTCAGGGTTGGAGCATGCTGGCTATCGGAATCCTTGTCTTGTTCATCTTTATCAAGCGACAATTGCGTTTAAAGCAACCCATGCTCAAAGTTCAGTTGGTTAAGAACCGTCCATTTAGACTGATGACCTTAGTTGGTATCTGTGCTTTTATGGTTTTACTTGGAACTGAACAAATGTTACCAATCTTTACTCAGAATGTTTTACACCTCGACAGTATGGTATCCGGGATGATTCTTTTACCTGGAGCAATTCTAAATGCACTTTGTGCCGCCCTAGTGGGACGGCTTTATGATCGGTACGGCCCTAAGTACCTTATTATCTCAGGAGGGCTCTTAATGCTGATTGCAGCAATTCCTTTTGTCATGATTTCAGATACAACTCCCGTATGGCTGTTGACCATAGCTTATATGGTGCGTATGATAGGCAATGCTCCTGATGAGATTAGTCACGCCACAGCACTTAATAATAGTTTACGCCAAGCTTTTGGAGCTTCAGCGATAACTGTTTTGATTGTCTTAGCTGATATTCCAAGCAATTTTGTTACTGGAATGCGTCTTGCAATGTGGGCAACAATCTTCATCGTTGTTTTGATGTTAAGCTTCTTCGGACTTTATCTACGTCAAAGTTCTCGAAAGGATGCTTAATTATGGAATTTAGAATGGACAAGTTAACTTTTATTTTGAATCATAAGTTACATACGGAACTCAACTTTCAATATAAAAAAATAGGTCTAAATAGCAAAAACTATATCTATCTTGAAAAAATAGACGAAAATCCAGGTGTTAGTCAAGCATTCTTTATCAAGGAGTTCCATCGCGAACAAAGTATCGTAACGCGACAGATAAATGAACTTGTCTCTGCCGGCTGGGTCAGAAAGCAACCTGCCTCTGATGATCATCGTCGCTCTGAATTATATTTAACTCCAAAAGCTCAGCAAGCTTTACCCACGGTCAAAAAAATCTACTGTCAAGTTATCCGTCAAGCGCTTGATGGATTGACAGCAGATGAGTCGCAACTGTTCGCTTCACTTTTATCACGCCTTGTCAACACCTATCAGCCACTGAGTGATAAAGAACCGCCTATCAATTGATAATATTGAATGGCACAAGCCCCGTAATGGCTTTCCCTAGAACCTGTGTTTTTTCATACAGAAAATGTAACCGAAACCCGAATTGACAAATCCTAAGTTACTCCCCGTCTGGGACCTGTCCAACAAGCCTTTATTTTATAAATTTCATCATCTTTCACATAATCATTGCCCGATCCTACTAGATAATAAAAGCTCCACCGCTTTCTCACAGACAGGCTCTTCTCTTGCATTATGTCTTTTATTGATTTTTTCAATTTTTACACTTGACTTTCAACCCTTATTAACTTATAATATTGATAAATTCAATAAAAGAGGTTGAGGTATGAATTTAGGACAAAACCTTAAAAAGTTGCGTAAAAAGCATCATTTTACTCAAAAAGAGCTTGCTGAAATGCTTGATATCACTCAAGGAACTTATGCACTTTGGGAGAAAAAAACAGGCAATCCAGCTCTAGAGATGATTGTCAAGCTCGGGGACATTTACAATACCCCTATTGACCTTATTCTCAATGAACAAAAATCTGATTCTCCTTTTATTGAGCTTCTCAATATTTACAATACACTAGATGCTGAACAACAGAACAGTATTCTGGATTTTTCTAGGTTTCTCGCCACTCAAAAAGCTGAACCTCTCCCTCCCTCAGATAACATTATCCCTTTGCAAACTTATCGCCGTGAGGAGCTCTATACGATTGAGGTTGCTGATGAACAACTTTCTGCTGGATTTGGTCAGTCTTTAAACGATACACAGGAAACTTATACCGTATTCACAGATATTCGCCCCGGGCGTTATGATGGTGCTGCGCGTATCAAAGGTGACTCCATGCAACCAGAATATCCTGACTCCTCTATTGTAACTTTTATTGCAACTGGGTTTGATCGGGATGGAGATATCTATGTGATTTCGGAAGGTGGTCCTGGAGAGGAACAGCTCTACTGCAAGCAAGTTTTCCGAGAAGAAGAGAGTTTTCGCTGTCACTCTCTCAACCCTGACCCTCAATACAAGGACTTCTATCTTGATGAGGAAACATCAAGAATCGTAGGACCTGTGGTTGATTGTATCGAAGCGATAGATCCTGAATTAATAGAAAACTAAGAAAAGCTAAAAGAAGGTCTAAGATGGAATATATAGAGATTGTTTTAATATTTGGTGGTATGGGTTTAGGTTTTGCAGCTCTCTATGAGCTCGTCCTCTGGTTTAGCCCAGAAGAAAGAGAGTTACGCGAGGCTAAACAGAGCAAAAATAATGAATCAAAAAAACTTATTGATTTAGCTGCAACGTTAAAGCTTAAAGCGAGACAAAAAGTCTCGTGACAGTAAAAAAGATAGAAAGCTTCCTAAAAAACATAAAACGTTCAAAAGAACCATAAATGGTTCAATATTGAACGTTTTTTATTTATTTCATTGGTTTTGTTAACGGATGATAAGGGCTGGGCGGAGACCGCCACTACCAGCAGTCCAACCATGTCCAACAACACTCAATTCGCCACCAATACCATCACCATTGTTTACGAACCAACCTCTGACCGAGGATTCGCCATGGGTACGTAGCCTCCACCAAGTATCACCGCCCCCCACACGTTCTGCATGGTTAGGGAAAGCACGGCCTGGCCCTGATAAGCGTGTCACATCAGCCAAGGAAAGGGAAAAGGCACGGGAAGTTCCGCCAGTATCCACCCGAGTCACATCGGCCGCAACCTCTGGAAAATCGTCCAGATTGTTGGGGATCCAGCGCGGTCCTGGCCCGTCAAAGGTAATATCTCCATAAGGAACATTTCCTGTCACAAAGTCATCAGACACAGGTTGCACTCGATCTTGAACTGCTGGTTCTAGCCCATCAAACCAAGAATCGAAAACTTCTTCTTCCTGAGCAAAGCTTGTGTTAGCAAAGGTATGGTTTCGGATAATCATGTGATTACCAGAACCCATATTTTCCAGATAACGGTACTGTTCACCCGCCATGGTGAAAACACGTCCTGGGTTCATGGCACTAAAGTTAAACGCCTCTGGCTGTGCATCCTCAAAAACGCCTGGATTACCGTCATTATTTGTGATTTCTTGGAGTAAAAGAGACAAGTGAATATGCGGAATTGTTCCATCTGCTTCAAGTGTCAAGAATTCCTGAGTTTGATCTGAACTGATCAACTGACTGTCCACATGAATACTGTAATAGTATTGACCCGGGATGTTACCAGCAGCCGCAGCCATCTCTGCCGCATCAATCAAGTAAGAAGTCGCTTGCCCTGACTGGAGCGTATTGGCCCAATAGGCCCAGCCCGTCCGGCTATCAATCACCCAAAAATTACCTGTTTTATCTGCAGCTGGTAGGGCATACCACTGGTCTATCGTCATCGGAGCACGGTCTTGTTGTAAGTTTTGTGCAGCATCGTTTGTGATAGTTTCTCCCGGCCAAGTCCCGCCACTATTGTCAAAATCATCGCCTGATGACCAGTAAGCATCTGTACCGTCACCGGGATGAGTCGCGCCATCTGTTACCGCATCTGTAGCTCCGCCACCTGCTATCCAGTCACGGGCGTGCCCTGCAGCTGCTGTCATTAGGTCTGTGTTATCATGGTTAAAAGTTGGCATGAACCATGGCGCATCTTGTCCTGCACGTTCCCAACCAAAGGTCAGTCGCGAGTAGCGATTGAAAGCTGCTGAGGCACCTGTACGAGTATTTAGATCATTTGCAGCTGGTCGCATGATTGTCCAGCTGTCCACATCATCACGGGTGGTGCCTGGTACCAGAGGCTCAAAACCTGTTGTACCCCCTCTTTGAATTTCCATAAATTCCGACAATCTGATGCGCACCATGATTTCAACATCACCGAAGTTTTCAACGAAAACATCTTTGTTTTCAGTATCACGGTTATAGTAGTCGTGGGTACGTCCGCCGACCGAGTTCTCCCGAATGCGGTCATTGATGGCCCGCTGATTGAAGGCTTGGAAGGCAAAGGTGCCGCCTACCAAGAGCAGTAAGAGCGATAAGAGTGCGAGATTGCGCAGCTGCCGCCGTTTTTTCTTTTCTGGTGTCATAAACTCCTCCTTT